>CAMNDR010000197.1 GCA_946535685.1 uncultured Clostridia bacterium
CGGTGCGTCACGATCACAACGGTCTTAGCGGTCATACGGCGCAGGTTCTGCAGCAGGCGCTTTTCCGTATCACCGTCGAGCGCAGAGGTCGCTTCATCCAGAAGCAGCACCGGGCTGTCCGAGAAAATGGCTCTTGCAACCGCAATGCGCTGCATCTGCCCCTCCGAAAGACCGGTTCCCCGCTCCCCAAGCAGTGTATCCAGGCCGTTCTCAAGCTCTTTCACAAATGCATCGGCACAGGCGATCTCAAGGGCGTTGTAAAGCCGGGCATCATTCTGCATATCTGCCTTGTCGGCAAATGCCACGATCTCACGGACTGTACCGGACATGAGCTGATTGCCCTGCGGAACATAGGCAAACAGCCGATGCCACGCGGCAGTCAGCGGCTTCCTGCCAGAGGCATCCTGCAAAAAACGCTCACCGCCGTCAAGCGGATAGATGCTCATGAGCAGCTTGAGAACAGTGGATTTTCCGCAGCCGCTGTGACCGGTGAAGGCGACATATTCCCCCTTGTTCACCGTCAGGTCGATGCCCCTGAGCACAGCAGGCATGTCGTCCTTGGACAGGTGCATGCCGCTGGCTACAGCAGGATAATACGTGAAGTCGGCATTTTTCAGGCCAAAGGCTCTGAACGGGCCGGTATAATATGCTCTGACTGCAGCGATGTCAAGTGCTGCGGTCTCGCTGTCATCCGCAAACGCCTCGATCTCCATCAGCCGTTCTGCGCTTGCCGTCATGGCATAAAACCGCGGCAGATAACCTGTGATATTCGCAAAAGGTGCCTGGATCTGAGAGATGAGCTGCGTGATCGCCGTCAGCGTACCATAGGAAATTGTTCCATGCAGGATCCCCCAGCCGCAGTAGACAATACCGAACAGGTACATCCCGTTCATGGCCATGCCAAAGCCGATATTGCAGAAATTAGAGAAATGGTTCTTCCGCATTCTGGCTGCTTTATGCTCTGCCATCCGTTCCTCAGCCTGTTCCTCCGTCTGCGCTTCAGCAGCAAACGACCGGATGATCATCAGGCTGCTGATATGCTCCTGCAGGAAGATCCGAAGCCTGCCGTCACGCTCCTGCACCTGTTTGTGGAGCTTTTTGAGGATCCTGCGGAACGCATAGGTGAACACCAGCATCAACACGCCGCACGGCAGCATGATGCAGGCAAAGCGCCAATCCAGCACGATCAACATGACGACTGCACTGATGAGCTTGATCACCATGCCGGCAAGTCCCGGCAGGATCTCCACATAGCTGTCAGCAACGACGACGGTATCATTGGTGAGCCGGTTGAGCCACTCGCCCGAGTGAATGGCATTCACCCTGGCAAAATCCTTTCGGAGAATGGCGTGCATGAGGCGGGATTTGAAGAGATTCTCAAATGTCGCCCGGGACAGCTCGTTCAGCCAGCGCAGCACGGCCCGCAGTCCGATCTGCGCCAGCACCAGCAGCACAGTCAGCAGGACATACCGCCAGAAGCCATCCTGATCGTGTGCTGCGGCACTGTCCACAATACCGCGCAGCAGCAGCGCATACAGTACACCGCTTCCGCCGAGAACAGCCTGCAGCAGCATCAGCGCAGCAATATAGAGCTTTTTTCGTTCTGGTACGGCATAAAGCCATTGGATCGCATTATGTTTCATGTCTGTTTTTGAACCATTTCGGTAATTTCCGGGCTTTGAGCAGCAGCACACGCAGCGGGAACAGATCGCACCAGAGATGCACATAGATCCTGTAGCGCCAATCGGTGACAGGGATCTCCTTCCCGTCCCGCACAACCGCTGTCAGCACGCCGATAATATGGCGGTCAGTGATACCGTACTCCCTGCCACAGCGGTTGTCGCCGCAGATCACATAATCCTCGCTGTGCACTTTCAGCACGCGGTGCAGGACGTACTGTCCGCTGTCCCGCTTATACAGCGGCACATCGTATTTTTTCAGCCTGCCATGCGGCTTCTCGATGATGAGCAGATCCCTGTCCTGCCGGATCAGGGGCTGCATGCTGTCGCCTACATTCGTGTAGACAAGACGGCCGTCCCGCTCGATCACATCTTCAAACTTCATTGCATCCCCTCGAATGCGACCTTTGCCGCTTCTATTTCCATATTGCAGCCGAGCCGGAAGAGCTTTACGCCATCCGCAAGCTCGTCGAGCAGCGTCAGCGTTTTCATCATCAGGAGCCCGTCCGCAGGGCGGTAGATCTGCTGCAGGAGCATTGTATATGCCTGCTGACGGGTGACCGGCTCGATGTGGTTTTCCGCATCCCTTGTCAGAATACAGATGGCTCTGAGCGGAACAGAGAGGTTCGCCCCGAGCCTGTGCTTGCCGTTATAGGGCGTTCCATAGGCGATCACGCCGCTGTCTGTGATCTGCAGCAGCGGCTTGTCGTCATTCACCATGACTGCCCGTTCGCCGAAGTATTCTCTCCAGAGCCGTGTATGCGTGGATTTTCCGGTACCGGACTTCGCTGTGAACAGATAGCCCGCGCCATCCACGGCCACAACTGAGCCGTGAAACAGAACTGTTTCATATGCGAGCATTTTCTCTGCGATCTTGCGGTAAACAGCCAGCTCTTCGAGATAGCCGTCCGAAAATGCCCGCACCGGAATGCCCTCAAGCGCATCCTCACGGGCTGATTTTTCCCGCTCATACGCAATATCCGCCTGCGCTGTGATCACGGTAAAGTCTGCCGGCTCCTCCGTCAGATAGTCTGCACAGTAAGCATGGACCTCTTCATGGAGCGAGGTGATCCTGACGGATCTGCCTGCAATTTTATACGTTCTTGTTATCATGTTCTCTCATTGCCTTCATGGTCAGATGAATCCTGTCCCTGCGGAAGAGCAGGATCCTGCACACTCTCCAGACAAACCCGACCGGATAGAGCAGCGGGCTCTTCGCCGTGAACGGAACGGATGTCTTCATCTGTTCTCTGGTGATGAACACGCTGTGGATCCAGTAGGACAGCTTGCTTTCCGTTTTCAGCTTGTTGCGGACACGGTTTTCATAAGTGCCGTAGGTTCCTGCTATCAGATAGCATTGCAGCAGCTCCGCTTCGCTGTCACTGAGCGCCGGAAGCGTCTCCGCAGAAAAGGCCTTGTGTGCCAGTGCCCGGCGCTGCTGTTCAAAATCCGCTATGCCAAGCTGTGCTGTCTGCTTTCCGATATACGCCCAGTCAAGTGCAGCGCCCTTTTCCCGGACAAAAACATAGCAGTCAAGCAGAGACCGGATCCCCGTTCCGCTTCCGGAAAAATGCTTGTACTCATGAGCCGTCATGTACACATAGAAATCCTCATCCGAGAGATGATAGCCGCACTGCTTCCCGGCATCCGGCCGCATGAGCCGCTTCACATCCTGATAATATGCATAGAATTCCGGATTCCCGGAGGGCGAAAACAAGAGCGTGTGCAGCTCGAAATTCAGCACAGGCGGCTTCATATAGACATCGTGGTGCGTCACGCCGACGCTCTCCGCCGTATAGCCCATGGAAAGCATGATCGTCTTGACATCCTCCTGGCGGGTCTGATCGTAGAGCACATCATTGTCCGCCATTTCCCGCATTCCGTTTTCGGGATACAGCTCCTTGAGGATCACTCCTTTGAGCGGCATGTACCAGATATTCTGCTCCTCCATACGGGCAAAGATCGCCTCAC
>CAMNDR010000198.1 GCA_946535685.1 uncultured Clostridia bacterium
TCCCTCTTGACAAACGATTTCTCCGGTGGTATAATCAGTATAACAAATCATACTTTTCAAACTTGTGTCACATTACCGACTGGAGGGATCCGTTATGAAACAAAATGATAATTATTTCGCATGGACAGCGACCGTCGGCGAAAAAGGCCAGATCGTCATCCCCAAACAGGCACGGGAGCTGTTCGGCATCAGGCCGGGCGATACGCTGCTGCTGCTCGGCGACCTGACCAAAGGGCTTGCCATCCCGCCGAAAGGCGCATTCCAGCAGATCTATGATGCCGCCTTCGCCGAAAATGCCGGAGATGCGCCAAAGGGCGGTGAGGCATCATGAAGCGCATCGCAGCTTTCTGCATCCCGGCGCACGGCCATACCAATCCGATGATCCAGGTCGTCCGGGAGCTGGTGCAGCGGGGGGATCTCGTGCGGTTCTATTCCTTTGAAGCATTCGGGGAGAAGATCCGCGCGGCAGGTGCGGCATTTATCCCGCTCGACAGCTTCCTCCCTGCCCTGACGGCGCAGGAAGAAGCGGGGCTGAAGCGGGTCTCCACCACGGAAATGACGCTGCAGGATATCCGCATCACCGTGCAGCTCAATGACTATCTGGCGCAGGAATTTGCCGATTTCAGGCCGGATGTCGTATTCAGCGATTCCGTCTGCTTCTGGGGCAAGCTCAATGCATGGAAATTCGGCGTGCCGCTGGTCGTTTCCACCAGCACATTTGCCTTCAACCAGCTTTCCTCGCAGTATATGAAGCATTCCCCTGCGGAAATGGCGGACATGATCTTCGGGCTGCCGAAGATCTCCAAAGCGATGAAGGCGCTCTGGCCGCTCGGCTATCCGCAGCGCAGCGCCCTGTCCATCATCCAGAGCGATAACCAGACGGATTCGGTCGTCTATACATCAAAGGATTTTCAGCCCTATGCTGCGAGCTTTTCCGATCATTACTGCTTTGCGGGGCCGTCGCTTCCGAAAAGCCTGCTGCCGGAGAAATCGAAGCTGCGGCCGCTGATCTATATTTCCCTCGGCACGGTCATCAATGACAGGCCGGATTTCTACAAAAACTGCATCGCTGCGCTGCGATCGCTCGATGCGGACGTGGTGATCTCCTGCGGGGAGAGCGTGGACATTGCAGCGCTCGGCGAACTTCCGGCGCAGATCCGGGTCTGCCCCCGTGTGAACCAGCTTGAGATTCTGGCGAAGGCGGATGTATTTCTCACGCACTGCGGCATGAACAGCGTCTCCGAGAGCCTGTTCATGGCCGTGCCGATGGTGCTCTATCCGCAGACGGGCGAGCAGAAGGCCGTGGCACGGCGTGTCCGGGAGATCGGCGCAGGCATTGACCTGAAGGACGATTCCGCCGAGGGCATCCGCACGGCGGTCATGCTGCTCCTGCAGCAGAAAAGCTATGCAGGTGCGGCGCTGGACTGCAGCGAAGCGCTGCGGGCATGTCCCGGAACAGCGGGTGCTGCGGCATTTATCGAGCAGGCACCGCATGAATCCCAGGCGCCCGATCCGCTCCTTGCGCTCAACCGCCGCAACGGCAAAGCAGAATTTGCCTTCTGGATGATCCTCGCCGTGATCGGCGTGCTGGTCGCTGTGTTCCTCGGAAAGCAATGGATCTGGGTCGTCGGCATGGCAGGCGGCATCCTGCGCGGGCCGGTGATGAAGCGCGTGAGCGAGCACAATTACAGGCAGATGGCGTGAATGGGGGATGATTGGGGGGCAATGCTAATAACTTAGCAGAATAAAACCTGCGGGTGCAGGGCGGTCACCGCCCTGCCGAGGGAGGTTTAGGAGGGGCGAGCAGCCCCTCCTAAGTCGGCGCAAGCCGACAAAAAACCAGCTTTTTCTATTCCAGGATACAGCGGAAGGCAGTCGGGAGGGAATAGAGCCCGGCGAGCTCTGCGGCATCTGCCCAGGTGAAGTCCTCCGGCATTGCATCGCACTGCAGGAACACGCCCTGCATCTCCCATGTGATATGCGTGAAGATATGGCGGCGTTCGATGATCTTTCCGATCGTCCGGGGCTTTGCGCCCCATGCGCTGCAGACCCCGATCGCCTGCTCCGGTGTGAGGAAGCCCTCCACATTCGGCAGCTCCCAGAGCGATGCCAGAAGCCCTCTGGACGGGCGTTTCCGGATGGCGATCCTGCCGCCGCATTCCAATACAAAGACCGTTCGCTGCTCTGTGCGGCGGGCGGTTTTTTTCTCTCTGACGGGCAGCATGCGTTCGCTGCCGGCCTGTCTTGCCATGCAGAGCGCCTGCAGGGGGCAGTGCTCACAATCCGGCGCACCGTTCGGCACGCAGACGGTGGCGCCGATCTCCATGAGCGCCTGGGTGAGCATGGCGCAGTCCGCCTGCGGATAGACCGCGGCAAGCTGTGCGGTGACATCGGCCTTGACGGCGGGATCGAGGACATTGCGGAAATCCTCCTGCAGCCGTGCCATGACCCGCAGGACATTCCCGTCCACGGCGGGCATGGGCAGGCCGAAGCACAGCGAGCTGACGGCTCCGGCGGTATAGTCCCCGATGCCGGGGAGCGCACGGATCTCCGCATAGGTCTGCGGAAAATGCCCGCCGTACTGATCCACGATCTGCCGGGCGGCTTTCTGCAGATTGCGCACACGGTTATAATAGCCAAGGCCTTCCCAGAGCTTGAGGAGGCGCTCCTCGGGGCAGTCCGCAAGGGCATGCACATCGGGGAGGGCTTCTAAAAATCTCGCATAATAGCCCTTTACGGCTTCGACCCTTGTCTGCTGGAGCATGATCTCCGAGACCCAGACCCGGTACGGATCGGCAGTTTCCCGCCACGGGAGCGCCCGGTGATGGGCAGGATACCACGCCAGAAGGGGCGTGAGCATTGCCTGCGGGAGCGTCTGTTTTTCGGCGGCAAGCCGGCGCATGCGAGCGATGATCTTGTCATAGACCGGGAGCATATGCGCTTCGGTGCAGCATGCGGCGATCTCCTGTGTGGGGAGCCAGCGGACGCTGCGGTTTTCATCGGGCTTGTCTGCCACGGGCTGCGCTGCGGGTGCGATCAGGCCGTAGGTGATATTATAATGCATATGCGCATCTACGTGCTTTCCATGCTTTTCATGCGGCGGCACGGGCAACGCATCTATGCTCAGGATCCGTCCGGACAGCGGCCAGATCTTTGTGACGGAGGTCTCCTCTTTTGCTTCCCGGAGCGCAACGCCCAGAAGATCGGGGTCGCCGTCCGCATGGCCGCCCGTCCAGCCGACGGACTGATAGACGAGGTGATAGGCCATGAGCGTCTGCTGCAGATCGGGCGAGAGGATGAAGCCGGAGCAGGTGATATGTCCGGCTTCGCAGTCACGGTCGAGGAGGTGCGTGCCATGCTCCCGGAGCAGGCCGAGCAAAGTCTCCCGGTCAGCGGCTTCCTGCGGCGTGGCGGGGAGATAGCGGGCGATCTCGGTATAGAGCTGTTCCGGCATAGCGGCGGCCTCCTGTCGTGGTGGGGTTCTTACTCTTTATCATAGCATATGTTGCAGAGAAATGCAATAGGGTGGATTATTTTTTTCTGTCAATGTGGGATGTTTTTTTGGGGGCTTGCAGCCCCCGGCCTATGCATTTTATGGGGCGGATGCACCGCTCCCCCTGCCCAGAGGGTGCCCTCGCCGGCACCC
>CAMNDR010000199.1 GCA_946535685.1 uncultured Clostridia bacterium
GCTTGCGCCGGAGAGGATCAGCTCCGGATTGTAGCTGTAGATCGTGTCACCGTCATAGGTCTGCAGCATCACGGCACAGTTCCGGGAATAGCTTCTGACCACGGCATCGAGCCCTGCCGTGAGATCTTCTGTGGTCTCCTCCGCAGCGGCGCTGCACGGAAGCAGCGAGAGCGCTGTCATCATTGCTGCCGCACTGCCGAGGAGCCTTCTGCGCAGCCTCACTTGGTACCGAAGATACGGTCGCCCGCATCGCCCAGACCCGGCACGATGTACTTGTCCTCATTCAGTCCCTGATCCATCGTGCCGCAGTAGATATCCACATCCGGATGGTTCTGGATGATGGCAGCGGCGCCCTCCGGAGAGCTGATGATGCACATGAACTTGATGTTCTTCACGCCGAGCTTCTTGAGCTCAGTGATGGCGGAAACAGCGGTATTGCCGGTCGCCAGCATCGGATCCACGAGGATGACATCCCGCTCGGCGATGTCGTCCGGGAGCTTGCAGTAGTACTTCACGGACTCCTTGGTCTCCGGGTCACGGAACATGCCGATGTGGCCGATCTTGGCAGCCGGAACGAGTGAGGTCACGCCCTCGATCATGCCCAGACCTGCACGCAGGATCGGGACAAACGCCAGCTTGTGGCCGGAGACGATCTTGGTCTTTGCCATGCACACCGGCGTTTCCATCTCGATCTCCTTGAGCGGGAGATCGCGTGTCGCCTCATAGCAGATGAGCATGGCCGTCTCGGAGACAAGCTCACGGAACTCCTTGGTTCCGGTGTTTTTATCACGCATCAGCGAGATCTTATGCTGAATGAGCGGATGGTCAATAACATGCAGACTTGCCATAATGATTCCTCCTAAAAAAGAAAAAAGATGCAGGTGCAGGAGGCTCAGCCTCCTGCCGAGGGTGGTTTAGGAGGGGCGAGCAGCCCCTCCTAAGTCGGCTGAAAGCCGACAATTAGTGCTGTTCCAGCGCTGTGATCTTGTCCACGCGGCGCTGGTGGCGGCCGCCTTCAAAGCCGGTGGTCAGGAAAATATCCACCAGCTCCAGCGCCAGTCCCTGCCCGATGACACGCTCGCCCATGCAGAGGATGTTCGCATCGTTGTGCAGGCGGGTGTATCTTGTGGAAAAGCAGTCGCTGCAGACTGCCGCACGGATGCCGGGGATCTTGTTCGCCGCCATGCTCATGCCGATGCCGGTGCCGCACAGCAGAATGCCCCGTTCGCATTCGCCGGAGATGATCTTCTCCGCCACAGCCTTTGCCATGTCGGGATAGTCGCACGGATCACCGTCCGTCCCGAGGTTGATGTAGGCAATGCCCTGTTCGTCTAAATGCGCCATGATCGCCTGTTTCAGCGAGATGGCAGCATGGTCGCAGCCAATAGCTATCATAAGTCCTACGCTTCCTTTCCGGTTTCTATTGGATAAAAGTATAGCCTGCATCCTCCAGCGCACGGACAGCCCTCTCCAGATCCGCCGCTTTCACGAGGATGGAGTCCGTGTTATAGGTGGACACCGCAAAAATGCCGATCTTTTGCGCTGCAAGGATCGCCGAGAGCTTCGACAGGATCCCGGTCAGCGAAAAATCAAGAATGCCCTGGATCCGGAAGCCCCTCCAGCCGTCGCTGCGTTCGAGGGTGTCTCCGGGCGTGTCCTCTGTTCTGCAGACAAGCGAAAGCTCCTCGTCCGTCCGCCCGATGAAGTACCATTCCCGGCTCAGGTCGATCGCTGCGGTGCTGCGCAGCTTGCAGATCGTCATGGCATCGGGAAGCAGTTTCAGTTCCATGTTCATTTCGCTCCTTCGCCGGCTCTGGTGATGTTGACCGCCTGCAGATAGCTTGCCGTCAGGTCTGCGGCTGTGGGGAGTTCCTCATGTTCTGCGATGTACTTCGCTGCGCAGTGGCAGACACCGGATGCCGCCTGCAGCCGGAGAAATGCCGGTGCCGGCCGCAGGATCGTCTGCCCTGCATGTCCCATCGCTTCATACTGCCGGATAAGCTCCTCAGCGCCGTCACCGACCACGATGATGCGGCGGGACATTCTGTCAATGACGCCGGCAATCTGCTCTGCCGTCTGCAGCTCGTCCGGGATCTGGCGGTCGATATACTTCGGGTCATACTCCATATAGATCTCATACGAGAACCATGCGCAGTAGAACAGATCGTTCCGGGCATGCATCACCGCCAGGATATTCTCATTGCCGAAGCACCGCGCCGCCATCGCCTCCAGCGTGGAAACGCCGATGCAGGGCTTGTTCTCCGGGAGCGCAAGTCCCTGCACGGCCGCAATGCCGATGCGCAGACCCGTATAGGAGCCCGGCCCGACCGAAACCGCATAGCAGTCCACATCGCCAAACGTCATGCCGCAGTCGTTCAGCAGTGCCTCCGCCATCGGCAGGATGACCTGCGAATGGCCGCGGGTCGTATACAGCGAGCGCTCACCGAGCAAAAGATCCTGTTCCGTATCGAGAACCGCCGCAGATGCGACCTTTCCGGAGGTGTCAAGTCCCAAGATCCGCAAAGCGCTCATCTCCTTCCAGTGTGATGCGCCGTGCTTCATCGCCGGTGCGCTCGATCGTCAGGAACATCGTGTGCGCCGGAAGTGCGGCGGCGATGTTCTCCGACCATTCCACCGCAAAGACGCATTCGTCCTGCGGATAGTCATAAAAGCCCGTGGTTTCAAGCTCATTTTCATCCATGATGCGGTACATGTCGAAATGGATGAGCTTTCCCCCGTAATCATGCACCAGCGCAAAGGTCGGACTTGTCACGCAGTCGCCCAGCCCCATGCCAAGTGCCAGTCCCCGGGTGAAGGTGGTCTTCCCTGCCCCGAGGTCGCCCCGGTAGGCGATGAGGTCGCCGGGATGCAGCTTTGCGCCGATCTTCTGTGCCAGGGCGATCGTCTCCTCCGGGGATGCGGTATTCCAGATGAACTGCATCAGAACAGCCCCTTGATATGGCCTTCGTTGTCGCAGTCGATGCTGAATGCTGCCGGCTTCTTCGGCAGGCCGGGCATGGTCATGATGTCGCCGGTCAGCGCAACGATGAAGCCTGCGCCAGCGGAAAGACGCACCTCGCTGACGGTGATCTGGAAATTCTCAGGCTTGCCGAGCTTCTTCGGATCATCCGAGAGGGAGTACTGGGTCTTGGCGATGCAGACAGGCAGCTTGTCATAGCCGAGCGCCTCGAATTCAGCGAGGGACTTGGCCGCCTTCGCTGTGAAGCGCACGCCGTCTGCACGGTAGATCTCACGGGCGATGGTCTCGATCTTTTCCCTGATCGGAAGATCGGTGCTGTAGAGCGGTGCAAACTTGCTGCCGCCTGCCTTTTCGATCGCATCACAGACCTTCTGCGCCAGATCGGTGCCGCCTTCGCCGCCCTTGGCAAAGACTTCGCACATGGATGTCTCTACGCCCATCTTTGCGCAGAAATCAGCGATATACTGCAGTTCCTCATCGCTGTCCGTATGGAAGCGGTTGATGGCCACAACGACCGGCACATGGTACTTGTGCATGTTCTCGATGTGCGTGCCGAGGTTGACGATACCCCTGGAAAGCGCCTCCACATCCGGTGTGGTCAGCGCTGCCCTGTCCATGCCGCCGTTGTACTTGAGCGCACGGACGG
>CAMNDR010000200.1 GCA_946535685.1 uncultured Clostridia bacterium
GCGCCTTGCGGCGCTGTTTCCTTCAAAGGGAGGGGGTGTTTTTTGCAGGGGCTTCGCCCCTGCACCCCGTTGCGCCTTGCGGCACTGTTTCCTCCCTTCAAAGGGAGGGGGTGTTTTTTTATTCCACGATCTTATAAATCATCTGCGGCGGCTCTGTGTATTCCTCTGAGTAGCTGTAGGCCTGCAGCAGACGCTGGGCGGCATTCTCGCACAGCGCTTCCGAGCTGCCGTGTACCGTGAAGAGCGGATCGCCCTTTGTCACTTCATCCCCGACAAAGCGGGAAAGGACAACGCCTGCACCCGGGTCGATCTTCGCACGGTCAGCCGTTCGTCCGGCACCAAGTCCAAGACAGGCAAGTCCGACCTCTTCGCTCTGGATCTCCCGGATGAAACCGCTTTCCGGCGCACGCACCGTGAGCTGTACCTCTGCCTGCGGGAGCAGCGAAAGATCCTCCGTCAC
The DNA here is from genome assembly GCA_946535685.1 of uncultured Clostridia bacterium. Taxonomy (GTDB): domain Bacteria; phylum Bacillota; class Clostridia; order Oscillospirales; family Ruminococcaceae; genus UBA3855. The sequence goes on from CAMNDR010000200.1 coordinate 461, forward strand.
TGCCGCATTTCCGCCCTGTGCAGCGATCATTGCAGCGAATTTTTCAAGCGCTCTGCCGGAGGTGAGTGCTTCCTCTGCCATTTTGCGGCATTCCACTACATCGCCCTTGCCGAGCAGCACGAGCATCTGTGCCGACAACGCCAGCGACAGCTCCGTGATCCGGCCGCGCTCTTCACCGCGCAGGATCCGGATGACCTCTGCGATCTCCAGCGCATTGCCGACACAGCTTCCGAGCGGCGCATTCATATCCGTGATGAGTGCCCGGCATTCTCTGCCGGCCTGGTGGCCGACGCTGACCATCAGATCAGCCAGCAGCACAGCCTCCTCCGGCGTTTTCATGAACGCACCGTGCCCGTACTTTACATCAAGCAGTACACAGCTTGCGCCAAGAGCGAGCTTTTTGCTCATGATGCTTGCGCAGATCAGCGGAATGCTGTCCACTGTTGCCGTCAGATTCCGCAGCGCATAGATCTTCTTGTCCGCCGGTGTCAGCTCGCCGCTCTGGGAAATGATGCAGCAGCCGATCTCCTCGGTAATGCGCATAAAATCCGCCTGCGGGAGATCAACGCAAAAGCCCGGAATGCTCTCGAGCTTGTCCACCGTGCCGCCGGTGAAGCCAAGTCCGCGCCCGGACATCTTCGGCACATGGCCGCCGCATGCCGCCACGATCGGTGCCACGAGCAGCGTGGTCTTGTCACCGATGCCGCCGGTGCTGTGCTTATCCACCGTCGGCACGCCAAGTGTGGAAAGATCCAGGCATTCGCCGGAATCCCGCATTGCCATCGTCAGCGCTGAGGTCTCCTCTGCCGTCAGTCCCTGACAGCAGACCGCCATGAGCCATGCCGACATCATATAATCCGGGATCTCGCCTTTGGTAAAGCCTTCCACGAGCGTATAGATCTCGGTTTCGCTCAGCGGCACGAGTCGTCTTGTTTTCTGGATCAGATCATAGATCTGCATGGTATCCCCGCCTTTCATGCTTATTACTATCATCATACACGAAAATCACAAAAAAAGCAATACCCCCGGGCAAAAAATATTCTATCTGCATAAATCCCCGCCGTCCGGCCATACTTTCCCCGAGGTGATTGCGATGAAAAAAATACAGGCAGCAGCAGCCATCGGTCTGATCCTTGCGATCGCATGGGGAAATTTTGCATCCTTCCGGGAGCATCTCCAGGCTTTGCACAGCGATGTCCTGCGGCTGCATATCCTGGCCAATTCCGATTCACAGGAGGATCAGAAGCTGAAGCTGCTGGTGCGGGACGAGCTGCTGCGGCATTCGGAGGAGCTGTTCTGCGGCTGTGACACGCTCGAAGAGATGAAGCAGAGAGCGCAGGAGGAGCGTGAGACCATTCGCCTGCTGGCACAGCAGGTGCTTTCGGCGCACGGCTGCACCGACAAAGTGACCGTGCAGCTTGTGCAGATGGATTTCGATGAACGGCAGTATGAGGAGATCACCATGCCGGCGGGTGCCTATGATGCACTGCGGATTCTGATCGGCAGGGGAGAGGGGCATAACTGGTGGTGTGTGATGTATCCGCCGCTCTGCCTGCCGGCGGCATCGGTGGAGACGTATTTCGATGAAGAGACTGCCGCCATTCTCACCGAACCGGAGCGCTTTGAAGTCAGGTTCAGATGCGTGGAGCTCTGGCAGGAGCTGCAGGACAGGTGCTCCTGAAAAAGTGCAGCATGGGGGATTTCGCCGTCTGCGGACGGCGACCAGGGCTTTCAGCCCTGGACCTGACCAGCTTTTTCCCTAAAGGGACGCTTCGCAGTGAAAAAAGCTGGAGCAAAAACTTTTGAGTTCGCTTCGCGCTTTCATGAATGTTTTTTTGACAGACTGAGAGGAGCCGGATCATTCCGGCTCCTCTCAGTTTATCGGATGATCCGCTGGTTCAGCGGCGGTCATTCAGGTGCGGGATGCGCTTGAGCACTGCCTCATACAGCGTCACAGATGCCGCTGCACCGAAAATGCCCTGCACCAGATTGCCGGAGAGGGATGCCGCTGCACTGGCGGGAGAGCCGTAGAGAATGCCCTCAAACACGGCATAGCCGACGATCATGATGAGCTCTGCGACCACCGCTGCAGCGATCCTCGCCGGAACATCCTGCAGCTTTTGGGCAAGCAGCCGCCAGATGCCGAACGCCGCCGCTGCCATCAGCGCCTTGATGAGGAACGTGGCGGGCGCATAGACCGTATATCCCGAGATCAGATCTGCCAGCGCCGAGCCGAGCCCTGCCGCTGCTGCGCCGTAAAACGGCCCCAGCACCCAGCCTGCAAGATTGACAACCGTGTCGCCGAGATTGATATAGCCCTTGGTGAGCGTAGGGATCTGGATGACCAGCGTCGCCACCGTCGTCAGCGCCGCAAGCACGCCTGTGAGCGTGAGCTTCCGGATATAAGAACTCTGTTTCATTTGAAGCACCGCCTTTCATTTGTATTGATTATAGCACAAAACTCTCAAAATGTCAAATTGATTTTCCTGATAGCATGGTATAAAAATACGCTATACCCCCTTGACAACCGCACGAAATTATGCTATAATATGTTATATTCCAAAACGCAGTGATGGAAAGAAGTACCTGTTCACGCCGTTTACAGAGAAATGCCGGTCGGTGCAAGGCATGAAGCAGCTTTCAGGGAAATACATTCCGGAGCGGATGACCTGAACCGGTTCGCAGTAGGGTCATACGGGGTGACGCACGTTACAGCGTTTCAAGGTTCGCCGCTTGCGGCTGACAAATTGAGGTGGTACCACGGTGAAAGTCGTCCTCTGCATGCATTTGCAGGGGCGTTTTTTGTTTCCGGTCTGCCGCCGTAAAGGATGTGATGTTACATGGTATGGATGGCACATGCCATCGCCTATATGGAGCAGGCTGCATAGCTGCAGGCTCAAAGGCCGATCCTGCAAGAATGATTTGATAATTATATATGATAATAATATAAAGGAGTAAGAACAATGACTGTATTTGAAGAACTGCAAAGAAGAGGGCTGCTCGCGCAGCTCACCGATGAAGAGGAGATCAAGGAGCTCATCAACAACGGAAAGGCGACCTTCTACATCGGCTTTGATCCGACCGCAGATTCCCTGCATGTCGGCCATTTCATGGCGCTGTGCCTGATGAAGCGCCTGCAGATGGC
>CAMNDR010000201.1 GCA_946535685.1 uncultured Clostridia bacterium
CGGTATCTTGCCCCCGGCATGGTCTGTCTGTGCCTGACGGTGCCGTCCTTCAGCCTGCTGCAGGCAGCGGGGCGGGCGGATCTTCCGGTAAAGCTGATGCTGCCGGGCGCTGCCGTGAAGCTCGCCGGGAATCTGCTGCTGCTCCCGGTCATGGGCACAGCGGGCGCAGCGCTCTCCACAAGCCTGAGCGATTTTGTGATCCTGCTCTGTGCGCTGCATGCGATGCGCCGGGTCTTCGGCTGCAGGCTCCTGCGGCTGCGGGATCTTCTGCGCATGCTCTACGGCGGGGCGGTCTGCGGCGCCGCGGCATGGCTGTGCTACACCCGCCTGAACTGCCTGATCGGGCAGCGTGCGGCATTCCTGGCAGCCGTCGTCACCGGCATCGGGAGCTATGCGCTCACGGCAGTGACAGCACAGCGCCCGCCCATAGCAGAAGCCCTGGAATGCTGACAGCAGCCCAGGGCTTTCTCCTTCTATGATACCAGCGCCCGGATGCGCTCCGTGAGCCGTGCGGCCGCAGCGGCATCGCTGTCCGGTTTCCTGCGCATCTGTCCGATCAGGCGCACATACGCCCAGAGCTGCGCTGCCTGTTCCGTCTGCGCCCGCTCCGCATCGCCTGCATCCGCCAGATACCGTGCAAGAAAGCATTGGTAAAATGTCTGCGCCGTCTGTGCGGAAAATCCCATGAAATCCTCAATGATCGCCGGATCCAGCTCTGCATAGCCGACATAGAACAGATAGAGGCTGCTCAGATCGAGGATCGGGTCACCGATCGCCATTCTGTCCACATCAATGAACAGCGGCTCACCGCCGGACAGAAAGACATTCCCGGTATGAAAATCGCCGTGGACAAGCGTTTTCACCGGCTCCATCGCCCGGAGCCGCTCCAGGAGCTTCTCCTCAAGCGCCGCATCGAGCTGCGCCCGCTTCACCCAGCCCTCCATCTGCAGTGCCGCATCCGGAAAGAGGGAAGCATCGGCCGGTTCCGTGCTGTGGATCTGCCGTGCGAGCGCCGCCATGATGCCCGCATAATAATCGGCATGCTCCGGATTTCCGGCGATCAGCTCAGAGAGCGTCCGTGCGTCGATCAGCTCGAACATCGCCCCGTAGCGATTCCCCACCGACACGATCCCGAAGGAGATCGCCGTCGGCAGTCCCATCACAAACGCCGTCCTCGCCAGTGCGATCTCACGCTCCACATCCTTGTAGGTGTTCTTCTCATTATAGACCTTCACGATCAGCTCGTCATCGTACCGGCAGACCTCCGCCTTGGCGCCCCTGCCGATGCATGCGCAGCCGGAAACGTCGATCTCACGGTATTTCCGGTATTTCGTCTTGGCAGTATCAAAGGTCCCCGGCCAGATGTAATTGATGCGGTCGATGTATTCCTTGTAGGCACCTGTCTTGTTCAGATCCATCTCGATATATTCAGCGATCGTCCTGTAATACCAGAGCTGGATCCCCGGATCCTTCTGGTGCAGATGCTCCCAGAGCTTATCGCCCATCTCGCCGTAGCTGTGGGCAAGGGAGCGCAGATTGGCCAGCTTGTCCGCCAGCCAGAGCATCTTCACGCCGATGTCCGTGCTCCGCCGGAGCACATCCAGGCTCTGCTGCTTGCGCCTCTGCCAGGTCGCCGCCCTGTCCTCGCCGGGGAAATCCTGCTCGGTCTCCGCATCCACGAGCATCGCCACCCGGTCGCCGAAGCGCTTCCGGATCTCTCCGAGCGTTCCGTCGGTATCCTCGACAATATCATGCAGGACACCTGCCGCGATGACCTCCATGTCATCGGTCAGCTCAGACAGGATCTGCGACACCTCCAGCGGGTGCAGAATGTACGGCTTGCCGGAGAATTTCCGGGTCTTTCCCTGGTGCAGGATCGTGGAATAAATGATTGCTTCTTCCAGCAGATTCATGACATTTCCCCTTCTTTCCGGCCGTCCGTCTGTCCGGCATCCCGCCGGCTGAACGGACAGCCGCAGTAATTCTGGCGGTACAGGCCGTATTCCTTTGACAGCTCGATGGAGCGCTTATAGCCCTCCTGCTTCTTGAAATCCGACGGCAGATAGGCGATCCCCGTCTCTGCGGCGATCTCAAAGCCGGCCAGATTGATGAACGGCGCATCCTTGTGCGGGCTGAGCGTGAGCGTGGTAGCAAAATAATCCGCCCCGATCTCCTTCGCTGCCAGCGCCGCCTCCGTGAGCCGCAGCCGGATGCATTTCTGACAGCGCTCGCTGCGCTCCGGCAGACCGGCAAGCTCCCTTGCAAATGCCAGGAACCGCTCCGGCTCATACTTCCCCTCCAGGATCGTGACCGGCGCTCCCGGCAAAGGCATTTCCGCGATCAGCCGGTGCAGCTCCGCCAGCCGGAACCGGTACTCCTCCTCCGGCAGGATGTTCGGGTTATAGAAAAACAGCGTGATCCTCGCCCGTTCTGCGAGCCGCTCCAGACAGGCGCTCGAACACGGCGCACAGCAGGCATGGAGCAGAACATGCGCCGGGGTCTCCGACGCATGCAGGATCTCATCCATTTCACGCTGGTAATTGCGCTTGCCGGTCATTCGGCCATGCCCTCTCCGGCTTCGCCGCCTTCATCGGCACCCTCGCCGCCTTCGCCGCCTTCACCGGCATCCTCGCCGCCATCCGCAGCGCTGCTCTCCGCCGAATCGCTCACGCCGCCGTCAGCGGGCGTGCCGGTGGCATTGAGATAGGCCGTGATGCCGTCCTTGATGGCCTTTGCCAGGGCATCCTTGTTGTCAAGCACCCACTGGGATGTCTCATAGTTGTCATGCGCATTGATCTCGATGGAGCAGCACGGATAGCGGTTGTTCATGATCTCATAGAGCTCACGCTCGATGAAGCCGTTGCCGTCCTCCTCAGTCAGTTCATTGACACGGTTGTAGATATTCTCCGCCAGCACACGGCTGCCGGTCACGGCATCGTTGCAGATGACCTGTGCGCCGGTCTCCGAACCGGGCACGCTGCTCTCATAGGTATGCAGTGCCACATAAGCGCCGCAGCCGAGCTCATTGCCCTTGGTGACCTTGGCCTTGACATTGTCGTTCGGGTCGCTGACATACACGGTATAGCCATCCGTCTCCAGGAGGATGCGCACCGCATCCGCAAGCTCCGCCATCGCGTCCTTTTCGGTGATGCTCTCGTCGCAGGCAAAGAGCTTGTCGCCCTCATTGGACGGGCTGAGGAACACCGCCTTGCTGTTATCCCGTTTCGCCTCTGTGGTCGGCTCTGTTTCCACGGTGTCGATGACCGAGGTCGCCGGCTCCGGATCCTTCTGCTTGCTGCAGGAGCGTGCAATGCACACGATCAATATGATCAGCAGCACCAGCACGATCAGTGCGCCGAACAGTCTGTCCCATCTTGCCCGCTTCATCAGGCTGCGGAAGTCATTCTGATTCTCCATAAATATCCGTTCTCCTTTATGCATCCCGCTCCGGGGTTATCTTCATACCTTCTTATTATACTACATGCCGGTTTTTTTGTCAAGAGGATTTCCCCACACCCAACCCCCTCTCCAATGGGGAGGGGGCTATATTTCGCAGGGGCTCTATTTTGCAGGGGGGAAAATAAAGCAGACAC
>CAMNDR010000202.1 GCA_946535685.1 uncultured Clostridia bacterium
CGGCGGCACAGCCTGCCCCAAGAAAAACTTTTTCAGCGGCGCCATGCCGGAATTGATTAGCAGCAGGCTCTTGTCACCCTGCGGGATCAGCGATGCCGATGCCATCCGGGTGTGCCCCTTGCTTTCAAAGAAGGACAGATACTGCTCACGCAGGTCATTCAGTCCACGCCATTCCATAGTAATTCACTCCATGTAAAAATTATTTTGCAGAGCAGAGTCCCGCTCTGCACATACAGTTATAGTATAGCAAATTTCCGGCAAAAAGTCAATCTTTTGCCGGAAATTTATTTTGGTATTCAGTTCTGGGAGGTATTCCAGTTCCAGCCGTCCGTGGTATCCTTCCCGTTGAAGATGGTAAAGCCCATCGCATCCGTGACGGCATCTCCGGCTTCATTCGTATAGCAGAAGTTGATCATGATGCATTCCCGCTCGTTGACGATGACCGAGCCCTTTGGCATATAGCTGATGCGGATGGCATCGGGCATCAGTCTGTCCGGCAGGCCGTGGACATACTTCTCCGGCTCTGTCAGATCAAAATACCAGGTATCGCCGTAAGCGGCATCCGCATAGGAGGTCTTGCCCCTGGCGCTGTCACTGCAGTCGGACGCATTCCCGATGGCAATGCTCACATCCTGGTCGAACCAGCCCCTGATCGTATCGTCCTCCGTCAGCTCCAGCGGCATATTGTAATAGCCGCTCAGCGTCTCGCGGTCAGCAGCCTCCTGCTCCTCGGAAATCCGGTAGGGCTCCTGGATTTTGGTATGGAACAGCACCTCACAGTGCCAGCCGTCGATCTGCTGCTTTTCGGCAGTACTGTTCTCCCTGACCTGCGTGAACACACAGCCCGTGCAGCTCAGCAGCATGCCTGCTGTGATAAGTGCTGCTGTCATCTTTTTCCACATGTTATTCACCCCGCTTGAAAAATTTCACCTTCGGCCGTGCCACGGCCTTTTCAAATGCCGCAAGCTGCCGGGACAGTGCTGCGACCGGAAGGCCGACCACGTTGAAGAAATCGCCCTCGATGCCCTGCACGAGCAGCGAGCCCTTGCCCTGGATGCCGTAGGCACCGGCCTTGTCGAACGGCTCGCCCGTATCGAGATAGGCTTCGATCTCGGCATCGGTGAGCGGATAGAAGGTCACGGAGGTCTCCGCCGTGAACACGGTCGTCTGCTTGCCGAGATAGAGCGACACGCCCGTCAGCACGGAATGCGTCTCACCGGAAAGCGCACGCAGCATCCGGAACGCATCGTCCCGGTCCTTCGGCTTGCCCATGATCTCGTCACCGAGCAGCACGATCGTGTCGCAGCCGAGCACGATCGTCTCCGGATAGAGCGCAGCACCGGCTGCGGCCTTTTTATCCGCCAGAAATGCGGCTGCCATTTCCACCGGCATGCCCTCCGGGAGCGTTTCATCCACATCCACCGGGCAGACGGCAAAGTCCTCGGTCACGAGCTTGAGAAGCTCCTGCCGTCTCGGAGAGCCGGATGCAAGGATCAGGCTCATTTCAGCAGCTCCTTCGGGTCATAGTCGGGCGTGAGAACAAGATTGGCATTCTCTGCGACCTCGGTGCGGTACTGCTCCTGCCATTCCTCCGGGGTGAAGTCCTCGACGGAAACGGAAATATGCGTCGGATTGCAGCCGATCGCCTCTGTCAGCGCTGCAGCGAGCTTTTCAGCGGCAAGCTGCTTCTGGGCATCGGTGCGGCCCTTGAGCATCTTTAATGTGATGTGCGGCATGGTACATCTTCCTTTCATGATTAAGATAGTTTTATTATAGCACAGCCAGTGGAAAAATGCAAGCAGGTGATCCCCGCTCTACAGATCGAATTCATTCTCAAAGATCGCATCAATGCTCTGGTACTGCCCCGTGCGGCTCTTGTGCCCCATCAGCAGAAGCTGCGGCTCCAGGCGGCCGGTCTGCTGGCCGTAGCGGATGGCATATTCCACCAGCTCATCCAGGAATTCCTCCCGGACAAAGCCGCTCTGCAGCAGCTTTTCGATATTTTCCGCATCGTCATGCGTGATGAGATACTTCATCACATCCTTGGCGTTGCGCTTCATATAAGAGGCAAAGAATTCATCCTCCGGTTCGGTCAGATACATCAGGATCGCCAGCGGCAGCTTGTACATCGGATCTTTCAGATCGAAGAAGATCATATGCCGCCGCACAGAGCGCTTGGCCTCCCAGAATTCCAGCACCCGCTGCTCATCCCTGCCGGGGACGGTGTGGGTCTCGTCCATGTGGACGGTCACGCTGCAGCCCTTCCGGCAGAGCGTGAGGGAAAGCCCCGGAATGAATTTCCAGCCCATCCGCCGCACGGATTCCCCGACGGTCAGATGCTGCGGCACAGAGCCCTCCGGGAACGCATGCTCCTGCACATAGTGAACGGTTTCCGGGAGCGTGACATGGGCGGCATGTCCACGGTATTCCACCAGAACACCGTCCCCGGCAATGACCATATCCTCCTCCTGCTCCGCAAGCCAGGCCGTGCCGCCGAAGCAGTCATCGCCGATCATGCCGAGCGCCGACGGGATCGAAATGCTGCGCAGCATCCCGCATCCCCGGAAAACTGCGTCCTCGATGGCTTCGACGCTCTCCGGCAGCGTGATCTCCCGCAGTGATGCACAGTCCCGGAACGCCTCCGCACGGATGCGCTGCAGCACAGGGGACATCTCCACCTCGCTGAGCAATCCGCAGCCCTGGAAGGCATGGTCGCCGATCATGCGCAGATGCGCCGGAAACCGGATGCTCCGCAGCAGTCTGCAGTTCTCAAAGGCTCTGGCGCCGATGGCCGTGAGCATGGCAGGAAGCTCTGCCCTCTGCAGCGATCTGCAGCCGGAAAATGCCTTCACGCCGATCGTATGGACACCGTCCGGGATCGTGACTGCGCTGAGCACCCGGCAATCCTCGAACATCTGCTCCCGCAGCTCCGACAGGCCGGATGGGAGAACGATGTGTTCCAGCCGGGTACATTTGCGGAAGGCACAGGGCTCGATTTCCTGCACGCTGTCCGGGATCGTGACATGTGTCAGCGACTGGCAGCCCTCAAAGGCGCCCTCCCGGATGCTCATCAGCTCCTCCGGCAGCACGATCCGCTGCAGCGAGATGCAGCCGCGGAATGTTCCCTGCCAGACCGTGCGTGAATGCGGCGGAAAGGTGATCTCCCGCAGCGAGACGCAGTTCTCAAAAGCCCGTTCACCGACACTCACAAGCGTCTGGGGAAGCACGATCTCCATAAGCTGTCCGCAGCGCAGAAACGCCTTATCGCCGATGTAGCGCACGCTCTCCGGGATCCTGACCGAGGCCAGACCGCCGTGCCCGGCAAAGGCCTCCTCGGCGATCGCTGTCACCCTTGAGGGGATCACGACCCGGGGCGCTCTGCCCTTATACTGCAGCAGGACACCATCGGCATCAACGACGAATTTTCCGAACAGATCTCTCAGACCCACGGCCTTCCCCTCCTTCCTGGCTTCCTTTTCTTCATTATACACCAGATGGGCGGTGCTGTCAACGGGGGATCCCCTGCCCAATGCTAACAACTTAGGCATTTTGTCGGCTTGCGCCGACTTAGGAGGGGCTGC
>CAMNDR010000203.1 GCA_946535685.1 uncultured Clostridia bacterium
TCCCCCGAAGGGGGAGGTGCCGCCGAACGGCGGCGGAGGGGGCGCTCCCCGGTGCATCAGCACCAGAAAAAGGACTTTATCGACAAGCTGAAAAGCAGCCTGCGGGCTGCTTTTTTCATTCAGATGCAACCCCGGCGCTTCGTTTGGGTAGTAGTATGGCAGAACACAATGAAAGGAGGCGGAGCATGGAGGATCAGCAGATCATTGAATTATACTGGAAGCGGGATGAAGCTGCCGTGGTGCAGACGGCGAAGGCCTATACCGGCTACTGCCATGCGGTCGCTGAACGGATCCTGCAGTCTCCGGAGGATGCTGAGGAAGCCCTGAATGATACCTGGCTTGCGGCATGGAACAGTATCCCGCCGCACAGGCCGCACTGCCTGCGTACATTTCTCGGCAGGCTCACACGCAACATCAGCCTGAATATGGTTCGGGCAAAGCATGCACAGAAGCGCAGCACCGATGCGGTGCGCGTGGTGTATGATGAGGTGGAGGAATGGCTTGCTGCTGGGGAGGACATCGAGCGTGAGCTATCGTCGAAGGAACTGGCGGAAGCCATCAACAGATTTCTTGGCGGCATTCCGGAGACAGAACGGCAGGTATTTGTCCGGCGGTATTGGTATGTGCAGACGGTCTCTGAAATTTCTGCATGCTATGGATTCTCGGAGAGCAAGGTCAAATCCATGCTGCTGCGGATCAGGAAGAAACTCTATACGAAGCTGAAAGAGGAGGAGTTGCTATGAAAGCTGAGCTGTTTATGGAAGCTGTCGGCATGATCGACGAGCAGTATCTTGATGTGGACACCGACCGGAAGAAGATCGCCCGGCGGCGCTGGAGGAATCGCCTGGCGGCTGCCGTGGCCGCAGCGGCTCTGGCTATCTGTCCGCTGCCGATGCTGACGGTGTGCGGCGTGGAGCCGGCGTACAATGTGCTGTACCGCATCGCACCTGCCGCCGCGCAGACCTTCAAGCCGGTACAGAGATCCTGCGAGGATCAGGGCATTGAAATGACGGTCATTTCTGCAGAACGAAAGGGGAGCGAAGCGGGGATCTATCTGGCGTTGCATGATACCGCGGGGAGATGCCCGGACGGAGCATGGGATCTGTATGACAGCTATGACATCCGTGTGCCGAAGGATATGTCCTGCCACTGCAGCTTTGCGGAATATGATGATGAGACGCAGACGGCCTATTTCGTGGTTCATCTGGAGACGATGGACGGGAGTGATATGCCGGAGGGGAAGGTCACATTTTCCGTGCGGGAGCTGCTGCGGGGGAAGAAGCATGTATCCGGTGGAATCACGGCGCTTGATCTGAGCGCTGTGCCGCAGGATCCGCAGATGCAGCGCCGCACGGAGATCAGCGGCGGCAGCGCCTGTGCGGAGCTGCCGGATCCGGCGGATTACCGGTTCCTGGTGCCGGCGGAGAAGCCGCTTGCTGCGCCGGCACCGGGCATTTCCGTTATGGGGATCGGCTATGCGGACGGAGCGCTGCACATCCTGACAAAGTGCGAGAATGTGCGGGAAACGGACAATCACGGCTTTATCGAGCTGCACGACATGGCCGGAAACTGTGTGCAGGAAACGCAGTGGATCAGCTTTTCCTACAAGGCTGAAAACGAACAGGACAGCTTTCAGGAGATGATCTATCCCGTGGCATATGAAGATCTGCAGGATTGCACGCTGTACGGCGATTTTGTGACCTCACAGCAGCACCTCACCGGCAACTGGCAGGTGACGTTCCCGCTGGAATGATGCGTGGAGAATCACAACAGAATATGCGGAATCCGGCGCTCTCCCTGTGTGGAACGAGCGCCGGATCTGCTGTAAAGACGTGCCCGCAGGGGCGTGATTGTATGGTACCTGCTCCCAAAAGTATGGAACAACTTGTATAATATGCACAAATGCTGTACCTCTTGTTTGTCGATATATACATAATTTCTGAAAAGTACGCAAATTTGTATTTACAAATATGAAATTGTATGGTACAATAGTACTGACCAGACAGAATCATGTACAAATTGTACTTTCTGGGCAAGGAGGCTGGCATGAATAACTACAAATACATGGCGATCGTGGACTGGGTCAAGGACTACATAGCCTCGGAGGGCCTGCAGCCGAACGACCGCTTCCTGACAGAAAAACAGCTCTGCGAGATCCACGGCGTAAGCCGTCAGACGGTGCGGCAGGCTATGATGCATCTCGAGCAGGAGAATATCATCAGCCGTGTGCGTGGAAACGGTACCTTTATTTCCGAACGGAGCGTTCCGCAGCAGACTGTGCCGACACAGAAAACCGTCGGCGTGATTTCGACCTATTTCAGTGACTATATTTTCCCGCATATCATGACGGGTATTGAAAGCGTCCTTGGTGATGCAGGCTACACGATGCAGCTTTCCATCACGCACAACCAGGTGATGGAGGAGATGAAGGCGCTTGAGAGCATGCTTTCCTCCGGCGTCTGCGGACTGATCGTGGAGCCGTCCAAGAGCGCTCTGCCCAATCCCAATGCAGGGTTGTACAAGGAGCTGCAGGAAAGCGGCGTACCGCTGGTGTTCTTCAATGCAAAGTATCCGTGGGCAAATTACCCTTGTGTTGCGATGGATGACAAGCTGGCAGGCAGGATCGTGACGGATTATCTGATCGGCTGCGGCCACAAGAATATCTGCGGCCTGTTCGTGCTCGACGATATTCAGGGGCATCTGCGCTACAGCGGCTATATGGAGAGCTGCCTTGCACACAATGTGCGGTTCTCGGAGCGCAATGTCTTCTGGTTCGCAACATCCGACCGGAACAGCATCTTTGACTATGCCAAGGGAAAGCTCGTCGATCTGCTCAAGCGCTCCACTGCTGTGGTGTGCTATAACGACAAGCTGGCGGTCAACCTGCTGAAGTTCTGCAAGGAGAACGGGATCCGTGTGCCGGAGGATCTGTCGATCGTCGGGATCGACGATTCGAGATATGCTTCGATCTGTGAAGTGCCGCTGACAACTGTGCATCACCCGCACAGTGAGCTGGGGAAAGCAGCGGCCAGAAAGCTGATCGGAATGATGGGGCATCGTCCTGCAGATATGCGGGATGAGATCATCACGCCGGAGCTGATCGTCCGCAGTTCAGTGGCGAAGCTGTAAGCTGGTATGAAACGAGGGACGGGAGATATGGGAACCATCAGAATCAACTGACGATTTGTGCAGAATCATGGGGGTGTGGGGATGATACAACGATCAGCCGCCGAGGAAATGGATGCGGTCAGAAAACCGGACATCCGGCAGATGGAGCGGATGCTTCGCAGCTCAAGCCTTGAGCATTGCCGGGAGGATTTTGACAGGCTTCTGGAGGACATGCATTTTGCAGAGCTTGGCTCGCTGGTGCTGCGGATCTATATCAGTACGGATATGTATCTGACGGCACGGGGCTTTGCGCGGGAACTGGGCATCAGTGATACGATCTTCACAGCGCAGTTCGGGGATCCGGAGGATATGGAGGAGCATCTTGTGACCATCGAGGGCACAGCGGCTTACCTCTACAGGATCTTTGAGCAGTGCATCCGCTGG
>CAMNDR010000204.1 GCA_946535685.1 uncultured Clostridia bacterium
GCAGGATTTCGGCATCGTGCGCATGGTCGTCAATGACAGCGTCAAGGCGCAGGCCGCTCTGCGGGAAAAGGGATTCATGTCCACGATCACCAAGGTGATGTGCATTGCCATGAGTGACCAGCCGGGCGGTCTTGGCGCCGTGACCAGGCTGCTTGCTGAGGCGGACGTGAACATCGACTATCTCTATGCCTGCATTACCGTTGTCGGCAAGGATGCCTATATCGTGATGCATGTGGATGATGAGAAGAAGGCGAACGAGGTGCTCACCAAGGCCGGTGTGCGCATGGTTTCCGCCGAGGAGCTCAAGGCTTGACAACGCAGAAATCCCCCGGAGCTCCGGGGGATTTGCCGTCTCCGGATCGTTTCACATGGCTGTGCAGCTACGTGATCGAATTCACGGTCTGTGCGCTGTGCGGGTGGCTGTATGAGGAGGGGCTGGAGCTGGCGGTGAACCATGCGTATGCAGACAGGGGGCTGCTGCACCTGCCGCTGCTGCCGATCTATGGCTTTGGCGGGCTGCTGGTGATCTTCCTGTTCCGGAAGCGGAACCACTGGCTCTGGGTCTTTGGCATAAGCACGCTGGCGACGACGGTGCTGGAGCTTGCTGCCTCCTATCCGATCGAGCATATTTTCGGCTATCTGCCGTGGTATTACGGCGCATGGCCGCTGAACTTCGAGGGGCGCATCTCGGTTTTCAGCTCTTTGATCTTCGGTGCGCTGGCGCTGCTGCTGGTCAAGGCCGTGCATCCGCTCTGCCGGTGGCTTGCAAAGCGCCCGGTCTGGCTCGTGCGGACGCTGGGGCTGCTGTTCGGTGCGGTGCTCCTTGCGGATACGGTGTGGACGTTTGGGCCGATGCTGGGCAAATAAAATCCCCCATGCTGCGCTTTCTCAGGCACAGCGCCTTGACAAATCCTGTGAGCTGTGGTACTATATAATATAAATCGAAAAACATAAATCGAAAAACAGTGAAGGAGCGATCCCTATGAAACTGATCCGGAAGGTGACAGCGCTGCTGCTGTGTGCGGCAGTCCTGGCGGGCTTTTCTGCCTGCGGGAAAAAAGGCATGACCTATGAGGAGGAGGAACTTCCCTACGGCTCTACCATGCGCCAGAACAAGACCTCCTACCCCGTGCCGATCACCTATGACCGCCGCTATCTCAACGAGGAACAGATCACAGCCGTGACAGGCCTGCTCGGCGGGATCCAGAATGCCGATGCAGAGCTTTATACAAACAGTACACTTGATTTCTACGCAGCGTATCAGCTTAATGTCTATGAAGCCGCTTCCACCGAAGCGATGGTACAGCAGTTCCATGACAATCTGGCGAAAACGACCGGCGAGGATTTCACATTCGCTATGGCGCTCATCAATGAGATCGCACAGGATCGGGACAACGGGAACATCGCCTCGATGCTCACGCTGCTTGACGGGATCTACGAGGGCAGCGGGAAGTTCTCTGATACGGTCGAGGAGGTCTATGATCTGACGATGGAGTGGGACATCACGTATACGGGCGGTACACAGGTGCTCGATGATGAGCATATCTACCTGCTCAAAACGGCTGACGGCTATTTTGCCGTGATGTAAGGAGTGCAGTATGCCGAGATTTTTTACAGAGCACGGCGATGAACACGAGATCGTCATCACCGGCGAGGATGCCCGCCACATCGGGCGTTCCCTGCGGATGCGGCCGGGCGAACAGCTTACCGTCTGCGCCGAGGGGATCGACTACGACTGCGAGATCACCCGCATCACCGACAGCGAGGTCTTTCTGCACCCGCTGCATATCGCACCCTGTGCGGCGGAACCGTCTGTCCGGGTGACGCTGTACCAGGCTGTTCCCAAGCAGGACAAGCTCGCCGAGATCGTCCAGAAAACCACGGAGCTTGGCGTATTCCGGATCGTGCCTGTGCTCACGGCAAGATGCGTGGCGAGGCCGGATAAGGCGGAATTCGAGAAGAAACGCCAGCGCCTGCAGAAGATCGCCCACGCCGCCGCAAAGCAGTCCGGACGGGGCATCATCCCGGAGATCGGGCCGCTCCTGACGTGGAAGGAAGCGCTTTCAGCCATGCAGGCGGAGGACTGCTCCGTTATGCTCTATGAGGAAGCCGGCGGTGTGAGGTTCGGAGATGTTTCGTTAGCCGCCGCTAAGAATATCGGCCTGTTCATTGGAAGCGAAGGCGGTATCTCCGAGGAAGAGGCTGCTGACGCAGAAAATGCCGGAATCTGGCGGGTATGGCTTGGAAAACGGATCCTTCGCTGCGAGACGGCACCGACCGCTGCGCTGTCGATTTTGATGTATCTGACGCAAAATTTATAGCAAGCGACAAAAAAACAGAATTTTTTTTCAAAAAAGTGTTGAAATGTCTGATGAAATGTGGTATAATACTACTATGTAAAGCATGAGCCGCTGAATTTCCTGTCCGCAGCAGCACGGCGGCGTGCTTTTCAGGGCGCCTCTCCGGGGACACCCGTTTATGATCTGCGGAGAAAAGAGGAACACATTATGAACTGGAAAACAATTGCGATCATCGCAGCTACTGCCCTGGCAACAGCCGCAGCCGTATTCTTCATCCTGCAGAAGCAGAACAGCAAGCGCAAGATGCGTTTCGACAGCACGGAGTTTGATGATGATGACTTTATGGATGATATCGCATGCGGTGAGCAGTGCAACTTCGTAGACGATGATCTCGTAGATGATGTCAAGGATGCTGCAGATACCGTTGCTGACAAGGCTGCTGATTTCGCAGATGCAGTCGGCGATGCTGCTGAGGATGCTGCAGATGCTCTTGAGAATGCAGTTGACAGCCTGAAGGACTGATGATGCTTGAGCCCCGTCTCCGGACGGGGGCTTTTTTTCGGCAAAACACTTGACAAATCCTGTGCCGTATGCTATAATAATAGCGTGTTATCTTATTACAAAAGTAAGGAGCGTTCAGATTATGGAAATTTACGAGATCATCTGCGGTGCAGTGGTTCTGCTGCTTTCCCTGCTGATTGTTGTACTTTGTCTGATGCAGGACGACAAGGCGCAGGACAGCATGACTTCCGCACTTGGCGGCGGCTTTAACGAGTCGTTCTACGGTCAGAACGAGGGCAACACCAGAGAAGCAGCCCTTGCGAAGCTGACCCGGATCCTCGGCATCATCGGCTTTGTCGTGATCATCTGCATGAATGTTGTTGTGCCGTACATCATGACACTGTTCCAGTCTTCCGCAGAGTGATTGAACCAGACAGAAAAGCTCCTGAGCCATGCTCGGGAGCTTTTTTATATACCGCCCTCTATTGGCTTTGGCAGAGGGCATAGCAACGGAACGCTTGCAAAAGCGTTCGGGATAGAAAGGAGCTATTATGGCAAGACATAATTCCAAGCATAACCGGAAAAAGGCGCAGGCACCGGTCGTTCCTCACCCGAAGCACCCTGCCGATCCGGCGAAAACAGCCGATTTTGAGCGCAAGATCCGCCTGTTTCTGCAGCAGTCTTCCGACAAGCGCATGCAGCACGGGACACTTGCGGTGAAGTGCCGTGCAAAGCGCTCTCC
>CAMNDR010000205.1 GCA_946535685.1 uncultured Clostridia bacterium
GCCGGGGAGAACCAGCGGATTTCTTGACATCTGCGCAGAATTGTGCTATAATGGATATTACTGGCGTAAATGTATTTTACGTTTTCTGCAATGGCACCGGCTGCTGCCGAAATCGTTTCATTTCTGTGAATTTTTTCAGGATTCTATTGACAAGGTGGCAGATCTGTGCTATAATTTTATCCGTACTAATACGAATAGTACACTAAAACAAATCAGAGACCCGGTCATCGGGGGGAGGAAGGATCTATGGCACAGGCAAAAAAGAAGAAGCCCATCATCATAGCGATCATCGTTGTGTTGATCTTCGCGGCGATCATCGGCGGCATCGTGGGATGCTCAAAGATGCTCTCCGATTCCATTCAGCAGCTTTCAGCCGGCATGACAGAGCTGAGCACGGCAGAGCGCCGGGACATCAACAACAGCATCAGCGTCTCCGGCCAGGTGCAGAGCGAGAATCTTGTCAAGATCACAAGCACGACCACAGCGAAGGTCAAGACGGTCTATGCAGAAGTC
Source organism: uncultured Clostridia bacterium (assembly GCA_946535685.1). Classification (GTDB taxonomy): domain Bacteria; phylum Bacillota; class Clostridia; order Oscillospirales; family Ruminococcaceae; genus UBA3855. The sequence goes on from CAMNDR010000205.1 coordinate 514, forward strand.
GGCAAGGAGGTCAATGAGGGCGAGGTCCTGCTGGAGTTTGACAGCGACGATCTGCAGAACCAGTACGACAGTCTGAAAAAGAGCATCGAGAACAACGAGGATCTGACGGCGCATACCCATGAGATCAATGTCCGCAACCTCGAAAATGCAAAGCGTGACAAGGAAAATTCACTCGCCCAGGCAAAGCGCCAGATCGAGAAGGCGGAGAATGCCCGCAACCAGGCACACAACAAGGAACGTGACCTGGTGAATCAGGTGAACCAGTACAACAACGACCGCAACAACAGAATTCAGGCGCTGGAAAACCAGGTCAATGAGCTGAACGACCGTCTCAACAACAGCGAGGATTCGCTCGATCAAGAGCGGATTGCACAGGAGCTGCAGAGTGCAAAAGCAAGTCTGACACAGCTTGCAGCCAATGATGCAAATCCCTATCAGCAGGCGCTTGAACAGCTCCGGGATTCCTTCTCCAGCTATGACGATGCTGTCCAGGCTGCCAATGATGCCTATGCCCAGACGGAGCGTACCTGCGACATGAATATCCAGAGCCTGCAGGATGTGATCGACAACGAAAAGTACACCAAGACCGACGACGGCGAAACACAGCTCAAGAAGCTCGAGGATGCCATCAAGGACTGCACCGTCCGTGCGCCCAAGAGCGGCATCATCACCTCTGTGAATGTTGCAGAGGGCTCCATCCCGACCACGGATGCGCTCATGACCATCGAGAACAAGGATTCGCTCAAGATCACGGTTTCCATTGCGGAGGCGGATATCCTCAAGGTGCATGAGGGACAGAAGTGTACCGTCAAGACAACGGCCACCGGCGATGAGGAATTCGCTGCAACGGTCTCCCGTGTTGTCAACATCTACAGCCCCGGTCAGATGAACATGATGGGACAGACAACCGGCGGCGGCTATTCTGCGGAGATCACCATTGACGACAAGAATACAGATCTGCTCATCGGTATGACCGCCAAGGTGCAGATCCTGCTTGAGGAAAAGAAGGACGTCCTGACCGTTCCCTATGAATCCATCAAGGAGGACGAGGACGGCACACAGTATGTGCTGCTCGCTGTCACGGATGAGAAGTCCGGTGTGACCACCGCCAAGAGAGCCAACATCGAGACCGGTATGGAGGGTTCCTACTACACCGAGGTCGTTTCCGGCGACATCAAGGAAGGCGACAAGATCGTAATGCAGGGCGATATGTACAATGACGGCGATGCACTGCTCATTATGCCGAATCTCAACAGCACAGATGCGAATGAGGGCGGTGCTGACAGCGCTGTAGAGAGTGCCGCAGAAAGCGCTGCAGAGGGCGAGGCGAGCGCCGATGAGTAAGACAGTCATTTCGATGCGAGGCATCATCAAGCGCTACTACATCGGCAAGCCAAACGAACTGCAGATCCTCAACGGCATCGACCTCGATGTCACGGAGGGCGAATTTCTCGCGATCGTCGGGCAGTCGGGCTCCGGTAAGAGTACGCTGATGAACATGATCGGCGCCCTCGACCGTCCGACGGAGGGAACCTATTACCTCAACGGCATCGACATCAGCACGCTCGATGATGCGGAGCTTTCCCGCATCCGGAACAAGGAGATCGGCTTTGTGTTCCAGACCTTCAACCTGATCTCCCGGACGAATGCGCTGAAGAATGTCGAGATGCCCATGATGTACGCAGGCATGCCCCGCAAGGAGCGCCTGAAGCGTGCGGAGGAGCTGCTGGAGATCGTGGATATGGCAGACCGTGCCGACCACCAGCCCAATGAGCTTTCCGGCGGTCAGAAGCAGCGTGTGGCGATCGCAAGAGCAATGGCGAACAAGCCGTCGATCCTGCTGGCGGATGAGCCGACCGGTGCGCTCGATTCCAAGACCGGACGCATGATCATGGATCTGTTCCACAAGCTCCACCGGGAGGAGGGGACGACCATCGTCCTCATCACGCACAGCCCGGAGCTGGCAGAGGAATGTGACCGCATCGTCACGATCAGTGACGGCAGCATTATCAATGATACGGGGGTGAGAGTGCATGCAGCTGATTGAGAATATCCGTCTGGCGTTTACATCGCTCCTGGCAAATAAGATGCGTGCGCTGCTGACAATGCTCGGCATTATCATCGGTATCAGCGCCGTGATCATGATCACGACCATCGGTACGTCCATTCAGAAAACGCTGTCCAACACGTTCAATTCCTTCGGCAGCTTCAACCTCTTCCTCGTGCAGCTCTATATTGATGACGAAGATGTGGATCTCACGCAGGAGGATTTCTTCACCCGTGAGATGTACGATGAACTGTTTGCAGAGTATCCGGATCACTTTTCGCTGGAAATGAACGATAGCTTCGGTCAGGCAGTGACCCGCAACAGCAAGGATCAGGAATGCATGGTCGCTGTGACCGGTGTGATGGATGTCACACCGGCCATGGATCATGAGCGTGGCAGAACCATTCAGTACAAGGACAATACCCACAAAAAAAATGCCCTCTATGTCTCCGACCTGTTCATTCAGCAGTACTTTGTGAACGGTGAGGATCCGATCGGCCAGACCGTAACGCTGACCTTTGACAACGGCATCACAGCGGATTTCGTCATTGTCGGCTACAGCAAGCTGCCGATGATCTATGAGAAGCAGTACAAGCCAGGCATGAAGCTCTATGATAAGGTGACACCGGTCAGCGTACCGCTTGATACCATGAATGAGCTGTTCCATACGGGCGAGGATGATTATATGTCCTATGTGGAATTCCGCTACAACACGGATGTGGATCCTGCCGTGCTCCAGCAGGAGCTGCAGGACTTCTTCGACGAGAAGTATGCAGAAAGACCCGGCATCAGCGTTCAGATCATCAATGAGCAGCAATACATCGGCATGATGGATACCATCATCAATGTCGTGACCATTGCGATCTCCGTCATTGCGGCGATCTCGCTGATCGTCGGCGGTGTCGGCGTTATGAACATCATGCTCGTGTCCATTACGGAGCGTACCAAGGAGATCGGTGTGCGAAAGGCACTCGGTGCGCAG
>CAMNDR010000206.1 GCA_946535685.1 uncultured Clostridia bacterium
GCCGATCTCCACCGGATCAAGCCACCGCTGCGGGAGTGGGAAGCCCGTGGGATGCTCACGTTTGTGGATGCGGCTGAGATACCCCCGGAGCTGCCTGTGATCTGGCTGGCAAACGAGGCGGCAAAACGCAAGGCACAGATCCTGATCGTCTGCATAGACGACTATCGCTATGCCCTCATGAAAACCGCCCTCGAAAGCATCAATTTCAGTGCTGACAAGGGCTTTGACAACGTGCTGAGGGTCAGACCGATGGACGAGATGCGCCGCATCCCGCTGATCACGTCCGGCTTCGTCAACCACCGCTTTGTCTGGGGTGACTCTCCGGTCATGCGGTGGATGTGCAACAACACCAAGACGGTGACAGCGCTGCACGGAAATTTTGTCTATGACAAGATCGAGCCGAAGTCCAGAAAGACGGACACGTTCAAGGCGTTCGTTGCTGCGGAAATCGGCTCCGACGTCCTGGACAACTATGCAGAGATGCAGGAAGAAGCCCCGACCGGGCTTGGCGTGTTTACCTACTGACAGAAAGAAGCCCCCTGAACAGGTCAGAGGGCTTTTGAATGGAATTATGACAGATGGAGCTTTTCAATCAGTGCCTCTTGCAGAACTGCGGAGAAATTGACGCCAGCTCTTTCAGCGATGGCATTCAGCCAGTTTGGAATAGTCAGCGTCTTTTTAACTGCCTTTTTGTCGTAGAATTTGCGGTATTCCAGAGTGTCGCAGGCAACCAGAGACACAATGCTGTCTGTCTCCTTCTGGATGTCAGCAATGTTGGACGCCTGCGGGATTTCTGTTCCGTTCTCTTCCATGTCGTAGAGTTTCAGGCACAGCGCATCCTCCGCCATCTCTACTGCATCGGCAAGAGAATCGCCGCTTGTGTAGCAGCCTTTCAGATCCGGAAACTTCACGGCGAACAATCCGTTTTCTTCCTGTGTGAATACTGCTGGAAAAACGTACTTTGCCATTGTTCTTACCTCCTTGTTTTCAAGTGAGAATTACGCCCCGAGGGCGGGGCTTATTTCAGCCCCGCATCCTTCAGGATGTCGTTTGCAGTTCCGGTAGCAAGCTCTTTACTGTCATGTCTTGGTATTTGCAGCTCGTTCCCTGTTTTCGGGCTGTACCAGATGTCGTGCTTTTTACCGTTCCGGATGATGTAGCAACCTCCTTTCTTCAAGATCTTTTTGAGTTCGCTTGCTTTCATCCGTTATCCTCACCTCCTGTCTATATTATAACACGTATTTACACGTATGTCAATAGTTTTTTTGAAAATATACGTGCAGATACGTGTAAATTTATAATAGGAATATTTGTGCAATATGCCATAAAATACAAAGGAGGATTACACCATGGCAGAGCAATTCTTTCTCACGAAAATGATCCTGATGTACACTGGTGCAGGTTTGACGCTGATTCTGCTCGTTTACACTGGGCTGTATAAACTGATAAAACTGATCCAGACAAGCCGGAACCGAAAAAAAACTGAAATGAAATGTACTTTACGGCTCAGAAAAGTATAATTTGTCTTCTGAATTTGCAGAAAATCTGTGAATTTACGGTTTAAGTCACATAAATCAGTAAAGCATCCGGAAACGGGTGCTATTTTTATACCCTGACGGAGGTGTAACACATGGAGATCATCAAGCACGGCACGCTGCCGGACAAGCGCAAATACTTCATCTGTGATAACTGCGGCTGTCAGTTTGTCGCAGATGCAGCGGAATACAGGCACGACATCCACCGCAATGAGGATTTCTACTCCTGCAAATGCCCGGACTGCGGCAAGAGCTGCACTCTGGAGGAATAGCGGTATGCCGATGAGTGACGAAAAGGCCGTCCGTGCGGCGGATCTGCTGCGGCAATACTGCGCCGAACGAGGTTGCTCGGAATGTGTGTTCCGTTCGGGGTATGGTTTCTGCATCTTGCAGACGACGAAAAATCCGGAGGCCTGGCAGCTTGACCGCCTGGCAGAAAGGAGTGAAGCAACATGAAGATCATCGACTGGCTCCAAGGGCTGTTCCGTCCGCCTGAAGCCGGCATCTACCATCCCGACAGCTACCGCAGACAGGCAGAGGAGCACGCTGCCATTGATGCATTTGCCCTGTTCACGGCAGTGCACAGGATCTCGACGCTGCTTTCCGGGTGCGAGTTCCGGACACTTCGGAGCGGATCGGAGCTGCATGGTGCGGAGTGGGTGTCGCTGAACATCCGCCCGAACCGCAACCAGAATGCCGCCGAATGGAAGCAGGAGCTGATTTCCCGGCTGCTGCTTTCCGGTGAGGTTCTCTGCATCCAGCTCAGGGACGGGCAGCGTCTCATTGCGGAGAGCTTCTGCCGGGAGGAATTTGCAGCGGCACAGGACAGATTCACACAGGTGACCCGTGCAGGCTGCACGTTTCAACAGGAATTCCTGGCAGGAGATGTGCTCTATCTTCGGTCGCCGGTCAACGCACGGGCGGTCTGGATGCAGACGATCATGGGAGAATATGAGAAACTGCTCGGATCGGCAGCAAAGCGCTTCACAGAGGCAGACGGAGAGCGTGGAATCCTGAAAATTTCGGCTGTCGAGCGGGGCAAGGCTGATTTTACGGAGAAGTTCAACACCCTCATGAATGACTATTTCAAGGGGTATTTTGCAAGCAAAAACGCAGTCCTCCCTCTGTTTGACGGCTATGACTACACATCGCAGTCAGGCAGCAAGGCAGGCACCTACACCAACGACCTGAGCGCCGTCAAGACGCTTGCAGACGAAGCGATTTCAAGGGCTGCGCAGGTGTTCGGTATCCCGCCGAGCTACATCCGGGGTGATGCTGCAGGCATCTCTGATGCACAGGCGGCTATGATGACAAGCTGTATCAAGCCGCTTGCAGCACAGCTTTCGGCGGAGCTGACCGGCAAGCTGTTCCTTCCGGAGGAGATCGCAGCCGGGAGCTGCATCTCAGTGGATACGGGGCGCATCCTGCACCACGATCTGATCGGCAGTGCGGCAGGCGCAGACAAGCTGCTCGGTGCCGGATGGACGCTCAACGAGGTGCGGACAGCGCTCGGCGAGCATCCTGTCACAGATCCGGATGCAAACAGGCGCTTTATTACCAGAAACTACGGCGAGATCGCAGATATCGCAGAGGGAGGTGAGACATATGCACAGTAACATGTGGGAATTCCGGCAGTCCGCTGAAAAGCCCGACAGCCTGGAGCTGTATATCTACAGCACTGTAGAGGAGGACGGATTCTGGTGGAACTCCGAGACATCGGCACGGCATTTCAAGGACGAGCTGGCAAAGCATCCGGATGTGAAAGAGATCACGGTTTACATCAATTCCCTCGGCGGCAGTGTGATGGAGGGCATTGCGATCTACAACCAGCTCAGGCGGCATCCGGCGCACATCACTGTCCGGGTGGACGGCTTTGCATGCTCTATCGCATCGGTCATTGCTATGGCCGGCGACACGGTCATCATGCCGAAGAACACGGTCATGATGATCCACAATGCCTGGACAATCGCCGTGGGCAACCCGAAGGAGCTGCACAAGGCAG
>CAMNDR010000207.1 GCA_946535685.1 uncultured Clostridia bacterium
CGCCCCTGCACCCTGATCGGGGCTGCCGCCCCGAACCCTGCAAAATATCTTTTTTGACAGACTGCCCCTCCCCTATGGGGAGGGGGCTTTTTTGCAGGGGCTTCGCCCCTGCACCCGCAGATTTGCGTACTTTGAAGCTGTATCGTACAACAAAAACCTCCGGCGCATCACCGGAGGTTTTGCTGTGTACAGATCAATACGTCTCATGCCGTGCGAGATACCAGCGGATCCAGGCAAATGTCCAGTCCTCGCCCCTGGCGGCAAGCATCCGCAGCAGGCGTTCGAGAAAAGCGGATGTCTCCGGATGGATGCTGCGGGTCGCCTTGCCCTTCAGGAAATACTGCAGGGGCATCTCATCCGTATAGCTGTCCCCGTTGTAGATTTTGCTCGCCGCAAGACGGTCGCAGAACATCTCGATCACATACCGCAGCGGCATTTTCACCGGGCTCATGATCCGGGTCTTCGGGTCGTAGTCTGTCCAGTACTCAAAGTGATGCTTGTTGCGTCCCTTGTGGTGCATCCATGCGATGGAATAGCCGTTTTCAATGCGCTCCTGCTCATTCGGGCTGCGTGTCCCCTGATAGTACCGCACACCCTGCAGGAATTCCTCCGGCAGGTACTTCGACAGGTCATGCCCCAGTCCCTGCACCGGGATGCCTGCACGGATACAGTTGCGGATGACCGCATGGCGATGGCGTGTGATGGTGAAAAAATGGTTCAGGATGTTCTCTGGCTTCATGTGGTTCCTCCCGGAATATCGCCCTTTGTCAGCCATTGGCTCTCTCTACGGAGAGCACGCCCCGCACCTTCCGGATGCGGTCAAAGGTCGATGTGAGCTGTGATTTGTTGACAATGCGGATGCTGGCATCAAAGACAGCATTGCCGTTTTTCAGGATGCGGGACGAGGAATGGACGATCGGAATGCGGGATTCCATCAGGATCGCCGTGATGTCATACACCAGCCCCACTCTGTCCACGGCCACGACTTCAATGCTCGTCTGCATGGCGGTGTCGGAGCTCTCCGTCCACTGCACATCCATCCAGCGTTCACGCTCCTCCGGGATGTTGCGGTCGAGCATCGCCCGGTAGTTGACGCAGGATGTCGTATGCACGGAAATGCCGTGTCCGCGTGTGATGAAGCCGACGATCTCATCGCCCGGCAGCGGGTTGCAGCACTGCGCAAACTTGACGGCGCAGTCGCTGATGTCGTCGAGAACGATGCGTCCCCTGCGCCCCGGTCTGACCGGTGCCACGATCGGCTGCTCCTCCGGCTCGGCTTCCTCCTGGACATACTGCTTATGGAACTGCTCCTTCCAGCGGGGAATGAGCTTCTGCAGGTTCACGCCGCCGTAGCCGATCGACGCCAGGAAATCCTCCAGCGATGAGCAGTTGTGGCGCTTGAGATCGTCTCCGAGGAACTTCTCCCAGTCCTCCTCCGGCACATGGATATGGTTATGGCGGAAGGTCTTTTCGAGCATGGACCGGCCTGTCTGGATGTTCTCGTCACGCCGTTCCCGCTTGAACCAGGAGCGGATCTTGGATTTGGCCTCATTGGTCTTGACGATGTCGAGCCATGCACGGTTCGGCCCCTTGTCGGGATCCTTGCTGAGCATGATCTCGCAGATATCGCCCGTCTGCAGCTCATGATCGAGCGGCACGATCTTGCCGCCGACCTTGGCGCCCATCATCTTGTGGCCGATCTCCGTATGGATCCGGTAGGCGAAGTCGATGACGGTCGAGCCGACCGGGAGCGAGATGGTGTCGCCCTTGGGCGTCATGACCACGATGTCCTCCGGGGAGAGGTCGCTCTTGATCATGCGCACGATCTCCTCCACATCATCGGAGGTCTGCTGGGCTTCGATCATCTGGCGCACCCACGCAAGGCGCTGATCCATCTTGTCCTTGCCCTGGATGCCTTCCTTGTATTTCCAGTGCGCTGCAATGCCGTATTCCGCCGTGGCATGCATCTCCCAGGTACGGATCTGCACCTCGAACGGGATGCCCTCTCTGCCGAGGACGGTGGTGTGCAGGGACTGGTACATATTGGATTTGGGCGTGGCGATATAATCCTTGAACCGGTTCGGCAGCGGGCGGTACATATCGTGGATGATGCCAAGGACATTATAGCACTCCGGAATGGTCGAAACGATGACCCGGACGGCATATTTATCATACACCTGGTCGATGTCCTTATGCCCGACAAAGACTTTTTTATACATGCCGTAGATGCTCTTGACACGTCCCTCGATGGCGGGTTCCTTCTCGAACTGAAGCGATTTGAGGCGCTCGGTGATGGCCTCGACGAGCGATGCGATGAAGGCCTCCCGCTCCTCCTTCTTGATCTCCATCTGGTGCTCGATCTCGGAATAGGCGAAGGGATCGAGGTAGTGGAACGCCAGATCCTCCAGCTCCTCCTGCACGGCCTTGATGCCGAGGCGGTGCGCGATGGGCGCATAGACATTCATGGTTTCCAGTGCCGTATGGCGCTGCTTGTGCTCCGGCCGGAATTCGAGCGTGCGCATATTGTGCAGCCGGTCGCAGAGCTTGATGATGATGACACGGATGTCCTGGCTCATGGCGAGCATGATCTTGCGGATATTCTCCGCCTGCTGCTGTTCCTTGTTGAAGATCGGGATCTTGGTCAGCTTGGTGACGCCGTCCACGAGATTGGCGACATCCCGCCCGAAGCGCTTGGCAAGCTGCTCGGAGGTCGCTTCCGTATCCTCCACCACATCGTGCAAAAGCGCCGCACAGATCGTGTCGGTATCCATGCCCAGATCGAGCAGGATCTCCGCCACGGCAAGCGGATGGATGATATACGGCTGCCCCGAGGAACGGAACTGCCCCTCGTGTGCCTTGGCAGCAAATTCATAGGCAGAGATGATCTTGCTCAGATCATACTGCTTGTCATTGTCCAGGATCTTCTGGACGAGCATATCTATCGTTACAGCTCTGTCCTCACTCATGGGATTGCCTCCTTATGTTCGTTTGTTGCGGGGATGTTATCTCCCGGCTTTCTGCTCGAGCGTCTGCAAAATGCGGGAATTCCGGAGCTCCACACGCTGCTTCGCCGGCAGGCGCCTTGCACGGGTCTCGCAGTCCTCCACGGCGATCAGTCCGAGCTCTGCGAAAATGTCCAGAATGATGCGCACCTTGCAGTAATTGATCTGCCGTGCATACATCTGCAGTGCAAGCTGCTCCACGGAGATGCCCTTAGCCGGCACTGCCTGATAGACCGTCACGCATTCCTCTCTCGCCGGACATGCCGCACGATAATACGCAGCCGCAAGGCCTTCCTTCCGCCGCAGCTTGTCATAGGTCTGCATCGCCGCCAGGATCTGCCCCTGCCGCAGCCCGGACAGGCGGTGATCCTGCACCACAAGGCTGACCGATTCCTTCCCCATATAACTGGATACGCTCAGACGAGCCATCAGGTGAATGATATCCCCCGGCTTCAGCCCCGTGCGCTCCGGCGATGTCCGGAACAGCAGCGCATCGCACCGCACGCCGCCCGCTTCCACGGGGAGCTTGGTA
>CAMNDR010000208.1 GCA_946535685.1 uncultured Clostridia bacterium
CGAGCACACCGGAACCAGACGACAATCACTAACCGCAGAATTGAGATACGGCTCATAAGCCTGTGGGTACCGGACGGGAAGACAATCCCGTCATACTCAGTCAACCCTGATCACTTAACTGCGACCGGCGAAACCGCCTGCTGCTGTGATCCGTCCATTTTCTCCATTGGTTTCGCCCTCCCTTGCAGGCACCTGCACATTCAACAGCCCTGAATGGCTATAAGCAGGAACGCCTGAATGTTTTGCTTCCGCTTCCGGGAAGCTCTCAATAAAGTCTGCAGATCCTTTATCTGTATTTAGTATAGCACAATCCTTGTGAAATGTCAATAGTTTTCTTCCAACTTTTGAATTATTTTTTTAGATTTGTGTGATATGCCAAATGCTTGTCCGATGAACTGTGCAGATTTGCGAAATTCCTGCCCGGTCAGTCAGAAAATGCAACAATTTTAGAGGCCAGCTCCGCTTTGGCAAGCCGTTCCTCTGTGCCGTCAGGCTTTCGCAGCAGCACATGCGCACCGTTGGAATAGACGATCCCCTCCTCCGTCAGGCAGTAGTCCAGCACTGCCTTGGCAAGGACCTCCTCTGTGCCGTCCGCCTTCCGGCAGAGCAGCACTCTGCTGCGGGGCAGAATGCCGGGGTATGCTTCGCCGGAGCGGGTGTTCTCCTTGAGATTCTGCTGCACCTTGATCAGATTGCCTTCAAAAAACATGGTCTTCGGGGAGCGCTGCTTCGATTTCTGCCCGGCACGCTGTGCGCCGTCCGAGCGGAGCGGCTGGCCGCCGTAGAGCATCGAGAACAGGTTCAGGGCACCGCCGATCGCCTTCACAATACGCACGGGAAACAGCAGGACATCGAGCAGGATCTGGCCGATGTTCGCAGGCTCCGATCCCTCCTGCGTATAGGGCTGGCGTATGACATAGAGGTCGCCCGCCGCATTCACCTTCGGGCAGAGATAATCATAGCGCTCATCCTCAAGCAGCATATCCATGCGCCGGGTCTGCGGATCATAGACCGCTGCACCTGCGGGGCCATAGATGAATTCGCCGCCGCGCCGCGCAATGCCGCTGGTCGAAAAATAGAGCTTTCTGCCGTCCGGCGACCAGCTCGGCGCATTCTCTGCAGAATCGCCCTCCGTGATCTCATTGCAGCGGCTCTGGGGCAGATGGTACAGACCGATGTGGGATCTGCCGTCCGGATAGCGGATGCACGCTGCCACATCATCCTCATGCGCTGCGATCGCACCGAGCCGCACGTCATTGCCCGACACGATATGCCCGTCATACACGGCCTCCTCCGTCACCTCACGCCGGTACATGCCGCCGCTTGCATCAAGCTGCAGCGTGTAGAGAAATTCTCCCCCGTGCGCTGCGATCCCGCAGAACTCCGCCGAGATCTCCTCCATGTCCGGATCCTCCGCAGCACCGGTAAAATGCGCACCTGTGCCGGTGGTCTTCCACAGCTTGCTGTCGTGGATGGACTGGATGGTTTGCTTGTACTGCTCCACCCGCTGGATGGGCAGCACGCGGGCGCTTCCGTTTTCGGCGAGCCAGAGCTTGTCGCCGGTCGAGTACAGGATCTTCATGGCAGATTCCTCCCGGTGTGTGGTGTAGATTCGGCATTGCGGTATTTCTTTCATTATACCATCCCGGCGGGGCTTTGTCAACTGCGGAGCGGAGTGGTACACGGAAATCAATTTTCTGGAGTATTATAGTGCACAATCACGAAATAGCCGCCCCCTCCGCCGCCATCCGGCGGCACCTCCCCTGTTGGGGGAGGGCTATATTGCGGGAGCTTCGCCCCAAATCCCGCAAAATAGCTTTTTTGACAGACTGAGCCGGCACTGATCGCCAGTGCCGGCTCAGATCCGTTCATGCAAGATGCAGGACATTGAGCAGCAGAAGCCAGCTCATGCCATAATACGCAACGACCGCCACAAGGTCATTGACCGTGGTGATCAGCGGGCCGGAGGCGACTGCCGGATCCACCTTGATCTTCTTGAAGAACAGCGGGATCAGCGTGCCGACAGCACTTGAAATGAGCATGGCAAGCATCAGCGAAACGCCGATACAGCCCGAAACTGCGAAGGAAAACAGCAGTTCCTTTCCTTTGAACAGGAAGATATACAGCCCGATCAGCCCAAAGGACAGAAGCCCCAGCAGCAGCCCGTTGCACAGGCCGATGCGCATTTCCTTGATGACGAGATGGACTTTCTGCCGGAAGGTCAGATTTTCATCCGTCAGCCCCCGGATGGTCACGGCAAGCGACTGCGTGCCGACATTTCCCGCCATGTCGAGGATCAGCGACTGGAACGCCATGATGAGCGTGAGCTGTGCGACCACCCGCTCAAACACGCCCACGACAGTCGAAACGAGAATACCCAGCACCAGCAGCGTCAGAAGCCACGGCAGGCGCTTTTTCATGCTCTGGAGGAGTGTCTCGTTGAGATCCTCCTCGGCGGTCAGGCCTGCGAAACGGGCGTAATCCTCGCCCATTTCATCATCCACAGCCTCGATGATGTTCTGCGCCGTGATAACACCGAGCAGCCGGTTATCCTCATCGAGCACGGGGATGATGCTCTCGGAATAGTCCTTGAGCTTTTCAATACAGTCGGCGGTCAGCTCATTGGCATAGACATAGGGGAAGGACGCTGCGATCAGGCTTGTCAGCGGCTTTCCGTGCCGTGCCGTGATCAGATCCTTCAGATCAATGGCGCCGTTATAGCCGCCCTCATCATCCGTGACGAACAGCGTGGTGATGTTGTCATTCTCCTCCGCCTGCCGCACGAGCTCGCTCATGGCTTCCTTGACAGACATGTTTTCCCGGATGATGATGCAGTTGGTCGTCATTCTGCTGCCGATCTCATCCTCATCGAATGAGGCGATCAGGCGGATCTCGCCCTGTACATCGGGATCGAGTGCATCAATGATGAGGGCACGCTTGTCCTTTCCGATCGAACGCAGCGCCTCAACGGCGGTATCCGTATCCAGGCGGGACACGACGGCTGCCGCCTTGCGGATGTCCATCTCGTTCAGATAGCGTCCGGCGTCCTCCTCGTCAAAAAACTCGAAGATCTCCGCCAGCATCTCAATGCTGCTGATGCGGTAGAATTTTTTCCGTTCCGGTTCCGAAACGGCGTTCAGCACCTCGGCAATATCATTTGCATGATAATCCTCAAGCTGATACAGCAGCGTTTTCGGTGCTGCATTGCTGCGCAGGATCCCGGTGATCTCTGCGCTGTAATCCGGCTTTGCAGCCATTGTCTCTACGGTCTGTGTCGTTTCCATTGGGTTCTCCTCCTTCCAGTAATTGGCAGAAGGGCCAATGAGCAAAAGCCCGTATGTGCAGGTCACATACGGGCATAGCATATTCAGATGGCATCAGGCAGGCAAAAACAGCCCCGCTGCGTCTGAATGCTACATTGTCGCCCGATTGACCCGCAACTGTCGCCGTTTGCCACTTGATCCACCTCCGAAATTCAGATTGCAGGGCAGG
>CAMNDR010000209.1 GCA_946535685.1 uncultured Clostridia bacterium
TAGGAGGGTGCTGCGCACCCTCAGACCCGCTTTTTCTCAAAATTGATTTCCGTGGCGTTAAAGTGCAAAAAAAGCCCCCCTCCCGGCAGGGAAGGGGACGCAAGCTGTCAACAATCTGTTTTTGCCGTCTGCAGGCGGCAGGAAATGCACCGCAGTGCGAAAGGAGGGGCTTCGCCTCTTATTCAAACATGGGGGTGGAGAGGTAGCGCTCGCCGGTATCCGGGAGCAGTGCCACAATGGTCTTGCCCTTGTTCTCGGGGCGCTTTGCAAGCTGGATCGCCGCATAGACTGCCGCACCGGAGGAAATGCCCACCAGCACACCCTCGCTGCGGGCGATGGCTCTGCCGGTCGCAAAGGCATCCTCGTTCTCCACTGTGATGACCTCATCATAAATATCCGTGTTCAGCGTCTCCGGCACGAAGCCTGCGCCGATGCCCTGGATCTTGTGCGGGCCTGCAACGCCCTCGGAAAGCACCGGGGAGCTCTTCGGCTCAACTGCCACGATCTTGACATCCGGATTCTGGCGCTTGAGATATGCGCCCACACCGGAGAGCGTGCCGCCTGTGCCGACACCGGCAACGAAAATATCGACCTTGCCGTCCGTATCGTCCCAGATCTCCACACCGGTGGTCGCTTCATGCACTGCCGGATTCGCCGGATTCGTGAACTGCGACGGAATGAAGCTGTTCGGGATCTCCTTTGCCAGCTCCTCTGCCTTGGCAATGGCGCCCTTCATGCCCTTTGCGCCCTCGGTCAGAACAAGCTCTGTGCCGTAGGCCTTCATCAGGTTGCGGCGCTCAATGCTCATCGTCTCAGGCATGGTGATGATCAGGCGATAGCCTCTTGCGGCTGCCACGGCGGACAGACCAATGCCGGTGTTGCCGGAGGTCGGCTCGATGATGACGCTGCCTTCCTTCAGCAGGCCCTTTGCCTCGGCATCCTCGATCATTGCCTTGGCGATTCTGTCCTTGACGGAACCTGCCGGGTTAAAATACTCCAGCTTGCCCAGCAGCGTTGCCTGCAGGCCGTTCTGTTCCTCTAAATGCTTCAGCTCCAGCAGCGGGGTGCCGCCGATCAGATCTGTAAAACTCGCAACTACCTTTCCCATGATAAAGACTCCTTTCAGTAAAGACAGGTGTTATCTCCTACTTTGCACTTAACACCTATCGGATTTGTATGTTTATAGTATAGCACAGTCACGGAGATTTGTCAAGCGTTTTTTCTTGTGAGTGTGCATAAAAATCAGCGTTGAAATTTGGCGGCTATTGACATTGACTTTTTCGCACAAGAAACTATATAATTAAGTACAAGGACATCTTAGTATGTCTTTATGGATCGGAGAAGATTATGATAGGTTCATTCTGATGGGAGATGATTTTATGAAACATGTTAAAACGATGCTTTTGTCTCTTGTACTGTGCATCAGCATGCTTCCCTGCAGCATGCTGGTATCTGCGGAGGAAGAGCAGTATGTAAACAGGTATGTTGTATTGAAAAAGATAAACGAGGATATTGAGGACAGGAACATTGTCGTAACACTTCTTCAAATCGGCGAGAATACCACACGTTCTTTTTATAAGGGTGAGCCAGGAATCATGTTCGATACATGCCTCCTTCATGAAGAGAGTGACGAAGTAATTGGCAGCTTATGCCGTTCTGTTGCGTATGGCGATATCGTGGAACATCGTGGCAACAACCTCATGCAAGAAGCGGGAAGTTCCTATAATTCAATATATAGGATTGACAGAGATGCGGCGGATTCCTTTGAAAAGGTCGGCTCGCTCTTTGATGCTCCGACCGAAGATGCAAAGATCAGGAACGTAGAAGGTGAATCTGTGATCGAGGTAACTTCCGCAGAGGGCGACACCTATCTGATCTATCCCGGCGAGCCGGGTGTTAACCGGATCGAACTGAGGCTCTATGAGGAAGCAAAGCCGCTCTACGGCGACTTCAACGGCGACGGCATCGTCAACGCCAGCGATGCCTCCGTCATTTTGGTCTACGCCGCAGAATACGGCGCCGGAACGTTTACCGGGACGTTTGAGGAATATGTGAACAGATAAAACACAGCCAGCCCTGCGGGATCGTGCGGGGCTGGCTTTTTTGCCTTTTTTCAAAAAAATCACCGAAACCTATTCCATTTCCTGAAATTTTGTGCTATAATAAGATTAATAATACCCATACGAACGGAGGCGTTACTATGATACAGCCCTATTATATGAACCGTGAGCTTTCCTGGATCAATTTCAATATCCGTGTGCTCGAAGAGGCGGAGGATCCGAATGTCCCGCTGCTCGAACAGCTCAGCTTTTCAGCCATTTACCAGAGCAACCTGGACGAATTCGTGCAGGTGCGGTTCGGTGCGATGCTCGACCGCATGGAGCATGAACCCAAGAAAAAGGACTCCCGCTCCGGCATGAAGCCCAAGGAGCAGTTCAAGGCCATGATCGGGGAGATCGCTGCGCTCCTGCCCCGCAAGGACAGAGCCTATTTCCATACCATGGAGCAGCTTCGTGCCTATGGCATCGAGCATGTAACCTATTCCGATGCAGCACCCGATGAGCAGGTCTATCTCGAACAGTACTTCAAGCGGGAGGTCAAGCCCCTGCTCTCTCCCATCGTCATCGACAAGGGACAGCCGTTCCCCTTCCTGAAAAATAAGGCACTGTACATCGTGGTACAGCTCGCTGCAAAATCCGGCGTGAAGCTCGGCATCATCCCGATCAGCACCAATGCGCTCCGGGTCATTCGGCTCGGCCGCAGCGGCAGATTCACGCTGCTCGAAGATCTCGTGCTGCACTTCGCACCGCAGGCGTTCAAGGGACATAAAGTCCTTGAAGCTGCCGTCATGCGCATCACCCGCAGCGGCCTGATCACCTACGGCGGTCATGCACCGGACGGCGAGACGGATTTCTGCGACGTGATGGAGGATCTCATCCACAAGCGCAGCAAGCGGGAAGCCGTGCGCCTGCAGATGAACAGCTCCCTTTCCCCCGAAGCGATGGACTTTCTGCTCGGGAAGCTCTGCCTGAAGAAACGGCAGCTCTTCTTTGAGGAGGCGCCGCTCGATCTGAGCTTTGTCTATAAGATCGCCGATTTCAATGATGCGCCTGAGCTGCGGTTCCCGCCGCACAAGCCCCAGAACCGAAAGGATATCTCCGCCCGCAAGTCCATGATGGCGCAGATCGCCGAGCGGGATATCCTGCTGTCCTATCCCTATGAATCCATCTCGCCCTTCCTGCGGCTGCTCGATGAAGCGGCGCTCGACCCGGATGTCGCATCCATCAAGATCACGCTCTACCGGGTGGCGACCAATTCCCGTGTCGTGGAAGCGCTCTGCCAGGCGGCGGACAATGGCAAGGATGTGCTCGTGCTCGTGGAGCTGCGTGCCCGCTTCGATGAGGAGAACAACATCGGCTGGGCCAAGCGCCTGTGGGATGCCGGATGTACGGTGTGCTCCGGGCCGCACAATATGAAGGTGCATTC
>CAMNDR010000210.1 GCA_946535685.1 uncultured Clostridia bacterium
ATTGCTCAGCTTCGGCTGTTCACCGGGCGTATAGGGCACGACCCGGCGGATGTTATCTTCCCAGCTCATAGGGGATGTCTCCTTTATTGCTTTTTCGTATATACATTGCGGACATCGCCGTTATCCAGAACAAGATAGTTCTCGTCAACAGCGATCGTGTAGGACATGGCAGAACCAAGGTCTGAGAAATAGAGCGTGAAACTGTCGCCGTCCAGCTCCCAGTTGTCATCCTCCTCAACCGTCTGCGCAAAAGACCCGGTCATCTTGACAATTTTATGATAGGTGCCATCGCTGTTGATGGTCATCGTATCAAGAACACCGTCGTCCTTCAATTCCCAGGTGCCATAGAGCAGACCGGGATCAATTTCAGCTTTCTGTTCGCCGCAGCCCGTCAGCAGACACAGCGACAGCACTGCAGCAGTGATGATTCCTTTGCTTTTCATGCGCAACCCCCATTATTGTTTCGTATAAACGATCTGTGCATCGCCTGTGACCCAGGTCATCGTGTTGCCGTCGATCGTTACCGTATAGTCAGACGTTGTGTTAAAATCCGAATAGCTGATCGAGATCGTATTCCCGTTCAGTGACCATGCATCATGCGATTTGGAGGTCATTGCCACACCGCTGGTGTACTTGATCTCTTTATCATAGGTCATATCGGCATTCAGCGTCAGCGTTTCCTTGCAGTCAGACATGTTCTGTACCCATGTTCCGACAACATCCTCTTTCCGGACAGCTTTTGCGCTGTCCCCTCCGCCGCAGCCCGTCAACAGACACAGCGACAGTACCGCAGTCACCCCTAATTGTAATTTCATGATCTTAGTCCTCAAATCTTACTTTAATTGCATTGGCGTGTGCAGTCAGCCCCTCACGTTCTGCAATGAGCACAATGTCGTCCTTCGCCTGGCGCAGTGCTTCTTCTGTGTAATAGATATAGCTCGAACGCTTCAGGAAGCTGTTGACACCGAGCGGCGAGAAGAATCTTGCGGTGCCGGAGGTCGGAAGAACATGGTTCGGACCTGCATAATAATCACCGAGCGGCTCGGATGCATAGGCGCCGAGGAAGACGGAGCCTGCATTGTCCAGCGCGCCGATCAGCTCAAGCGGGTTCTCCATCACAACTTCCAGGTGCTCAGGAGCGATCGCATTGGCAAGCTCGACAGCCTGCGCACGATCCTTTGCGATCAGCATTGCGCCATAATTCGTCATGGACTCCTGGATGATCTCCCTGCGCTCCAGGTATTCCATCTGGCGCAGAACCTCTGCCTCGACTCTGTCAGGGAGCGTCGGATCGGTCGTGATGAGGATCGCAGAGGCGAGCTTGTCGTGCTCAGCCTGGCTCATAAGATCGGCAGCAACGAATTTGGGACCCGCCGTTTCATCCGCCATCACAAGGATCTCACTCGGACCTGCGATCATGTCAATATCCACAACACCGTACAGCAGCTTCTTCGCAGTCGCAACAAAGATATTGCCGGGGCCGACGATCTTGTCCACCTTCGGGATCTCCTCTGTACCATAAGCGAGCGCTGCGATGGCCTGTGCGCCGCCGGAAAGGAACACTCTGTCCACGCCGCAGATCGCTGCTGCCACGAGAATATCCTTGTTCGGTGTGCCGTCCTTGCAGGGCGGTGTCACCATGATGATCTCCTTGACGCCGGCGATCTTGGCCGGGATCGCATTCATCAGGACGCTGGAAGGATAGGCTGCTGTACCGCCGGGCACATACAGGCCGACACGCGCCAGCCCGCGGACACGCTGTCCGAGGATCACGCCGTTCGGCTGCGCATCCGTGAAGCCCTGCGGCTTCTGGCGGTTGTGGAAGGCTGCGATGTTCTCCTGCGCATTGAGCAGTGCATCGACGAATGCCTGATCTGCGTTTGTCAGAGCATCATTGATGACCTCACGGGGCACCTCGTAATACTGCGGCAGATTGCCGTCAAATTTCTTGGTATAGGCCTTGACCGCCTCATCGCCGCCCTCACGGACCGTGTCGATGATCTCGGTGACGATCTGGGTCACCTTGCGGTCGGTCTCGCCGGTGCGGCGTTCAAGTTCCTTCAGAAAAGCATATTCCTGCGTACCATCGCACTTAATCTGCTTGATCATTGATCTTCTCCTCCACTTTCCGCACCAGTGCTTCGATCTCCTGCTGGCGCATTTTCAGGCTGACGGTATTCACGATGAGACGTGCCGAGATCTTCGCTACATCCTCCACGACCTCCAGGCCGTTTTCCTTGAGGGTCGTGCCGGTCTCCACGATATCTACGATGCCGTCCGCAAGGCCGAGCAGCGGCGCAAGCTCTACGCTGCCCTCGATCTTGACGATATCCACATCCATGCCCTTCTTCTCAAAGAACGCACGGGTCACATTCGGGTACTTGGTCGCGATGGTCTTGACACCAAAGCCGTCATAGAACGGGTAGCCCTTCTTCGTGGCAAGCGCAAATTTGCACTTGCCGAAGCCCAGGTTCACCAGCTCAAACAGCTTTCCGTTCATCTCCATGAGCGTATCCTTGCCGACGACGCCCATATCGCACACACCGTGCTCGACATAGGTGATGACATCGGCTGCCTTGGCCAGAACGACCTCCATATTGCCGTCCGGGATCGGCAAAATCAGGCGTCTCCCCTTTTCATGCACAGCCGTGCAGTCATATCCGAGCGTCTCGAGGAGCGCAACGGTGTCCTTTTCCAGTCTGCCCTTAGTCAGGGCGATTCTCAGCGGTTTCTCCATTACAGCTCCACCTCCTCAGCCGTTTCGCCGGTCAGAATGATGACCTTGTGTATCTGTCTTGCAGCCGCATAATCCGTCGGATCATCGACATCGAGTGCAAATTCCACACAAAGCCCCTTTTCACGCAGCACTTCTGCTCTGCGGACAGCTTCTGCTTCATTGCCCTCACCCACAGCGATCAGGACATCCGGCGGCGTCTGCTCCGGTGTGTACTTCTTGCCGATCACATTCGCCACAGCATCCACGTTCACAGCCATGCCGACTGCCGGCTGATCATAGCCGAATTCCGAGAGCAGCATATCATAGCGGCCGCCGGAGAGGACTTCCTCGCCGTAGCCTTCCAGATAGCCCTTGATGACAAGGCCGGTGTAGTAATCCGTTTTATTGACAAGTCCAAGATCCACGATCACATTTGCATCCCTGCGGATCGCACAGACAGTCCTGTACAGCTCCCGCATGCTGCTGAGGATCTCTTCAATGCGCTCATCCCGGAAGATCTCGGACGCACGGTCGAAGACCTCTTCCCCGCCGAACAGCGTCGGCAGCTTGCGCAGCGCCTGTGTGATGCGGTTGTCACCGAGCATGTCGAGCATATCGTTCAGCGCCGGATAGTTCTTGGATTCGATCAGGCTGCGGATCTCCTCCTTCTGTGCCGGCGTAGCGCTCAGCCTGTGCATCAGCTCCCGGAAAATGCGCACATCACCGAGCTCCAGGGAGTAATTTGCCTGGAATTCCACTTCCC
>CAMNDR010000211.1 GCA_946535685.1 uncultured Clostridia bacterium
CCTTTCTTGCAAAGAAGAAAATAAACGGCCCCGGAACCATGTTCCCGATCATGCTGATGATGACGGCATGCCACCATTCCACGCCCATCCCGACACCGATCGGAATGGCGCCTCTCAGCTCCACGATCGGAACCATTGATACCAAAAACGTGATGATATAGCCTTTCATAAACACACTCACTTTCATAAACGATCAGAACGCACCAAACAAAACCGGCATCAGGTACCCCAGCAGTACTGCAAGGCCAGCCGACAGCGGGAGCCCCACGCCGATCACGATATAGCTGTACCAATCAAACAGCAGGTGCTTCTTTTTCCCTTTTTTCAGTCTTGCGGAATAGATCTTTCCCTCGTGATAGATCTTGTCCACAAACATGATCTCTGCCGGAAAAGTATTGGTGTACTCTTCACCGTCGATCCTGTAGATGGCATACGTACCGACGACCTCATGCTGCATAATGCGCAGGAATTCCGCCTTGACAGGCTTTGCGGCAAGCAGCAGGATCAGCGCCACGATAAAAAATCCTGTCATCAGGATCAGCAGCAGCTCGATCAGCAGAATTGCACCAGTTGCAATGATGGCAGGGCTCACGCCAAGCACCAGAAGCAGGACGACGATAATAATAACCGCAATGACGAATTCCATGCTACACCTCCCGGTTCAGAATGGCACTCACCAGAAACAGCGACCCGAACATGACGACCGGCGCAGCGCAGCCAGGAACAAGCTGCATTGCCTCCGCAAGAGAGAGCGATTCCGCCGGAACGCCCGCTGCTGAAAAAGCATGGCAGAGCGAGGATGCAGAAACCGCCTGCGGGATAAAGCCGTCCACGCAGTACACTTTTTTCAGAAGCGGCGCCATACTTTGCGCCGTATGTTCGACCGCATCCGCATGCGTCATGCCGCAGATGCCGATCCATTCGGAGATCCCGCTGTCAGAAAGCGCCGATGCGAGCTTTGCTACGCCGTCACGGTTATGCCCGCCGTCGAGGATCACGGGCGGCTGTTTCCGCATGACCTGGATCCGGCCGGGGATCTGCGTTTCGGCAAGGCCTGCCTGTGCAGCTTCAACAGGGATCGCAAAGCCCTGCTTTC
This sequence comes from uncultured Clostridia bacterium, assembly GCA_946535685.1. Classification (GTDB taxonomy): domain Bacteria; phylum Bacillota; class Clostridia; order Oscillospirales; family Ruminococcaceae; genus UBA3855. The sequence continues at coordinate 1,097 of CAMNDR010000211.1, forward strand.
GCAGCACATCCACCGCGACAAGCGCCGTCATGGCGTTGTCGATCTGGTGCATGCCGCCCATTGCAGTATGATACGGAGTCTCCCGATATACGAAATCATTCCCGGTCAGCCCGACATGGACAATCCCGCTGCCGTCCTGCTGGAAGGCAAACAGCTCCTGCCAGTGCAGCTCGCAGTGCAGCGCAGCGGCACGTTTCTGAAATATGTCCAGCTTTGCTTCGCCAAACGGATTCCAGACGACCGGACAGCCGGACTTGATGATGCCCGCCTTCTGTGCAGCGATCTCTTCGATCGTATGTCCCAGGATCGCCATGTGATCGTAGGAAACGGAAGTTATAACGCTGCACAGCGGCTGCTTTATGATATTCGTGCAGTCAAGCAGACCGCCGAGCCCGGCTTCGAGCACCACGATCTCTGCGCCGGACTCCACAAAAAACAGCATCGCTATCGCAAAGGTGATCTCGAACTGAGAGAATCCCTCGTCCCCCGTCACCACAGCCCTCACCTGCTCGCAGGCATGGCAGAGCGCCGCCTCCGGGATATTCTCTCCGTTCAGGCGGATCCTGTCCTCATAGCGCAGGATATAGGGCGAGGTAAATGTCCCCGTCCGCCAGCCGCTGCGGCGCAGGATGTTCGTCAGATATTCCGCCACAGAGCCCTTGCCGTTGGTACCGGCGATATGGATAAAGCGCAGGCTGTCCTGCGGATCACCGAGCCTGTGCATCAGGCCGGCGATCCGGGACAAATCCTTCACGGGCCTGCCGCTGCGGCTGAAATGATCAACATAGGCAAGCGCCTCGCTGCGTGTCATCTTAGCTGTAGGCCTGGATGGAAGCCAGGATCTTGTCCATCTTCTCCTGTGCCTTTGCGAGCTTGGCCTTTTCTGCTTCAATGAGCTTTTCAGGCGCCTTGGCGAGGAATCCGGGATTATTGAGTTTGCCGGACAGGAAGTCGATATCCTTCTGCACCTTTTCCTGCTCCTTGGCAAGACGTGCAAGCTCCTTTTCCTTGTTGACAAGCTGATCCATCGGGATGAAAATGCGTGCCGCATCTGTAACAGCACCGGCTGCATCCGGGATGCTGAAGGAAGCGCCGACCTCGATGCCGGATGCGGAAGCGAGCTTTTCAAAGAACGGAGCTGCGCTCTCAAACAGTGCCGTATCGGCCGTTTCAATATAGAGCTTTGCCTTGACAGACGGCGGTACATTCAGCTCTGTGCGGGTATTGCGGACTGCCTTGATGGCGGCAATGACCTTCTCAAATGCCTCTGCCTCGGCAAAGTCGAGCTTTGCATCGTAAACCGGATAGCTCTGCAGCATGATCATGCTGCCGTCGCCGACCAGCACCTGCCAGATCTCTTCCGTGATGAACGGCATGAACGGATGGAGGAGCTTGAGCATGCCCTGCATCGTCCAGACGAGCACCTGCTGTGCATTCTCGCCGTCCTGTCCGCCTGCCTGGATCCTCGGCTTGGTCAGCTCGATATACCAGTCGCAGAACACATCCCAGATGAAGTCATACAGCTTCGTGCAGGCAACACCGAGCTCAAACGCATCGAGGTTGGCATTGACCTCCCTGGCGAGCTGATTGAACCGGGAAACGACCCATTTGTCCTCCATGGTCAGTGTCTCCGGCAGACCCTTGAAGGTGAAGTCCTCCGGCAGATTCATCATGATGAAACGAGATGCATTCCAGAGCTTGTTCGCAAAGTTTCTGGCAGCCTTGACCTTGTCGTCGATATAGCGCATGTCGTTGCCGGGCGCATTGCCGGTCGCCAGCATGAAGCGCAGTGCATCGGCGCCGTACTGGTCGATGACCTCCAGCGGATCAATGCCGTTGCCAAGGGATTTGGACATCTTTCGACCGTGCGCATCACGGACAAGACCGTGGATGAGGACTGTATCAAAAGGCACCTTGCCGGTGTTCTCCAGTGCAGAGAACATCATGCGGATCACCCAGAAGAAGATGATATCATAGCCCGTAACGAGCGTATTGGTCGGATAGAAGTATTCAAAGTCCTCAGTCTTTTCCGGCCAGCCGAGTGTGGAAAACGGCCAGAGTGCAGAGCTGAACCAGGTATCGAGCGTGTCAGGATCCTGCCGCATGGGCTTGCCGCACTTCGGGCAGACTGCCGCACTTTCCTTGGTGACAACGGTCTCGCCGCAGTCATCGCAGTAGAACGCCGGGATCTGATGTCCCCACCAGATCTGACGGGAAATGCACCAGTCCTTGATATTCTCAAGCCAGTGATAATAGATCTTGTCGAAGCGCTCAGGAACGAACTTCGTCTCACCCTTCTTGACGGCTTCAATGGCAGGCTGTGCGAGCGGGGCCATTTTAACAAACCAC
>CAMNDR010000212.1 GCA_946535685.1 uncultured Clostridia bacterium
ATACGGCAAGGATACGTCCCATCTTGCGGCGCTGTCCATTCACTATGACAAGCACACCGAATGCCGTGAGCGCATTACTGCGGCATGGGACACGTTCAAGGCAGGTGAAAGAAGTCCTGCCGATCTCAGCGCCTTAAAAACGACACTAAAGGCAGCCTGCAACGAAACAGGTGCCTACCCCAAAGAGCTGAAATCCAATATTCAGGTGGATACCGTGAACGACATTCTCTGCTTTGCAGGCATCCGTGAAAAGGTACTGCCTGAAAGCAAGGTCTATAACATCGCTGCAATCACGGACTGATTGAGTTATATATTATTATAATGAAAGGAGGCAGCCGTATGGCTACACGAGGCAAAACCAAGCGCATCCCTCTCCAGAAGATGATCTGGTGCAAGGTGCGCTACTGGCAGAGACTGCATGACATCAGCAATGAGGAGCTGGCTGGATATCTCGGTTGCAGCACCCGCACCCTGCAAAACTACGACAAAAATCCAAGCAGCGTGACGCTCAAAACCATTGACACCTTCCTGTATGCGGCAGATCTGTCACTTGCCGACTTCCTATCCGCAGCATAAACCAAAAACGGACAGGCTTTTCCTCAGAAGCCTGTCCGATCCCCAGAAAGGAGAACGACCATGAAGAAACAATTCAAAATCACCCAGAACGACAGCGGCAGCTTTTTCACCTGGGTATCCGAGGGCACAGGCAAGCACCGTAAGAAAGCCAAGATCACAGGCAACACGCCCGAAGAGGTCATCGTCAAAGCGACCAAGTGGCTCAGCCATCAGGAGGAGGAAGCCAATGCCCCCTTTACCGTGCGGGAAGCTATGCTGGAATTCATCGAAAGCCGCAGCACTGTGCTGGAGCCGACCACCCTGTGCAATTACCGTGAGATCACGCGCAACCGTCTGCAATACATCATGGACATCAAGCTTGACAAGCTGACCCCCAAGGACATCCAGATGGCGATCAACATGGATGCCAGCCGACTGGGTCACAAGTCCATCAAGAACGCCTACGGATTCCTGCGGGCGGTGCTGAATGCCAACGACATCACGCTCCGCCTTTCCAGTATCCGCTTGCCGAAGAAGGAGAGCCGTGAACGCCGACTCCCTACGGCGGATGAGATCTACCATATTGTCAAGGGTACGGAAAGCGAACTGCCCGTCCTGCTGGCTATGTGGCTGTCGCTTCGCATCGGGGAAGTGATCGGGTTGCAGTTTCAGGATGTTGATGCGGCAAACCGAAAGATCCATGTCAGACGAACGGTTATCATGACGGACGAGGGCAGCAAAGTTCGTGAAGGCTGCAAAACGGAGAAAAGCGCAAGAACCATCCAGATGCCTGAACATATCCAGAAGCTGATCCAGGCGATCCCGCACGAGTCCGAAACGGATTTCATTATCCCGAAATCCCGCAAGGCAGTTTACAGCCAGTTCAAGCGGCTGATGAGAAAACACGACATCGAACTGACGTTCCATGACCTGCGCCACATCTTCGCCAGCACTGCCGCGATGCTGAACGTCCCCGAAAAATACGCAATGGAAATGGGCGGCTGGAGTACCCCCGACGTATACCGCAATGTTTACCAGGAGACATTCGACAGCGAACGCCAGAAAGCGGACAGCATGATCGACGATTACTGGAATGGCATCATCGAGCAGGAGAAGAAAGAAACCCTCTGAAAGCGATGCTTCAGAGGGTTTCCGAGTTGGCATTTTGAGTTGGCACTTTTCCGAAAAAACCCTGTAACAGGACGAAATTCTTTTCCGTCCGCAGAAACAAAATGCCAACAAAATGGCTTAGATACGTTATTTTATCGTATCTAAGCCATAATTTTAAGTCGAGGTGACAGGATTCGAACCTGCGGCCCCTACGTCCCGAACGTAGTGCTCTACCAAACTGAGCCACACCTCGTCAACAGATAATATTATAGCACATTTCAAAGCATTTGTAAAGGGGTAAAACTCACAAATTTAGAAAAACTTTTTGTGTGTTTTTGTTGACAACGATCAGGAATTATGGTATAATAATAAAATAGTTCATTTTGATATGACACAGCCGGATGGTGCCAGATTTTGCCATTTTCTGTGGCGGCACCCTTCCGGCATCGCACCGGCATATTTCAGATACATAAAGAAAGGAACTGATGAAACATGGCACGCTATGATTACTCCGAAGCAAATTCCCCTGAGATCGAAGCTCTCGCATCCCTGTGTACCAGCGAATTCCCGATCGACACCGAGCTGTACACCCGATACGATGTCAAGCGCGGTCTGCGCGACCTGAACGGCAAGGGCGTCCTCGCCGGACTGACACACATCGGCAATGTCTGCGCTTCCAAGATGGTGGACGGGCAGAGCGTTCCCTGCGACGGCAAGCTCTACTACCGCGGTGTGGATGTCGAGGATCTCGTTGCGGGATTCGCGGCCGATGACCGCCCCGGCTTTGAAGAGACGACCTATCTGCTGCTGTTCGGGCAGCTCCCGGACAAGGAGCAGCTTGCCAGCTTTTCTCAGCTCCTTGCCGACCTGCGCTACCTGCCGAGCGTATTCACCCGCGACGTCATCATGAAGGCGCCGAGCGACAATATGATGAATACCCTCGCCAAGTGCGTTCTGGCGCTGTATTCCTACGACCAGGCTGCCAATGACATTTCCATTCCGAATGTCCTGCGGCAATGCCTGTCGCTGATCGCCCTGTTCCCGCTGATCTCGGTCTACGGCTACCAGGCCTATAATTTCAAGGCGGGTGAGAGCCTTATCATTCACCAGCCCAATCCCAAGCTCTCAACGGCGGAGAATATCCTGTATATGCTCCGCGCCGATTCGCAGTTCACCCCCCTCGAAGCCAAGCTGCTTGATCTGGCGCTGGTTCTGCATGCCGAACACGGCGGCGGCAACAATTCCACCTTTACGGTGCATGTCGTTTCCTCCTCCGGCACGGATACCTATTCGGCCATTGCGGCGGCGCTCGGCTCGCTCAAGGGGCCGAAGCACGGCGGTGCGAATATCAAGGTATGCCAGATGTTTGACGACCTGATGGCACATGTCCCTGACTGGGAGGATGAGGATGCGCTGCGCGATTATCTGCGCGGCCTGCTGCACAAGGAAGGCTTCGACCATTCCGGGCTGATCTACGGCATGGGACATGCGGTCTATTCGATCTCCGATCCGCGTGCCCGGGTATTCAAGGGATTCGTCCAAAAGCTGTCGGTCGAAAAGGGACGCGAAAAGGAATTCGCGCTGTATAACCGCGTGGAGCGTCTGGCTGCCGAGGTCATTTCGCAGGAGCGCCGCATCTACAAGGGCGTTTGTGCGAATGTCGATTTCTATTCCGGATTCGTATACCGGATGCTCGGTCTGCCGCAGGAGCTGTACACCCCGCTCTTTGCGATCGCGCGTATCGCCGGCTGGTCGGCACACCGGATCGAGGAGCT
>CAMNDR010000213.1 GCA_946535685.1 uncultured Clostridia bacterium
CCGGGACAGCGCCGTGCCCCTGCCTGTGAGACGGGTCAGGCGGTATTTGTACTGCGCAAGCTCCACCTGCACCTTGCCCTCGGCAGTTCTCGCCCGTCCTGCGAAGATATCGAGGATGAGCATGGTGCGGTCAATGACCTTGCAGTCGGTCGCATCGGAGATGTTGCGCATCTGCATGCCGGTCAGCTCCGTGTCAAAGATGAGCAGATCGGCTTCAAGCAGCTCAGCCTGTTCCCGGATCTCCTCCAGCTTACCGGCGCCGATGCAGGTCGCCGCTTCCGGAGCGGGACGGCTCTGCACCACGGTCAGCACGACCTCGCAGCCTGCCGTATCCGCCAGCGCCCGCAGCTCATCCATCGAGACAGCAGCATCATAGTCTCCTGTATCCAGCCCCACCAGAATGGCTCTGGCGGGGACTTCATTTTGTCTGATTTCGTGCATAGATCCTCCTGTTATTTCTAATACTATAAATGAGCACAGATTGGCAAGACATCCAAAAAGATGTGGGTGCAGGGCGGTCACCGCCCTGCCGAGGGAGGTTTAGGAGGGGCGAGCAGCCCCTCCTGAGTCGGCGATAGCCGACAAAAACTGTGTGAATTTACAAGAGTGCTTAATTATAGTTAGGACTTCCCTGATCCTGCGGACATTCACCGGATCAGCAGATCCCGGCAGATCTCCGGATTGGTCACCGGATAGAGCCGCTCCTGCGGCAGCTCACAGCGGTCAAGCGTTCCGGCTTTCCGCTTCGCATCCCACTTTTTCACAAGCGGTGTCATATCCTCAATACGGACGATGCCGCCGAGCAATTCGGTCACGCCAGTGTCCCGGATGCCCATCTGGATCGCCCGTCTGCCGATCGGGGAACCATCCGGTCTGCGGTCTGGGTCCCACTGTACACGCACGGGCGACGTATCGAGCTTCTGCCGCCATGCAGCGCCGTCCATGCCATCCGCCGGATGCGTCAGCACCGCCTGCCGAAGCAGCGCATCAAAGACCTCCCGCCGGATATCCAGCGCCAGCACCATTTCCTGATCCTTCTTGCTGCACCAGCCGCAGCGGTACATCATCCAGAGAAAGGACGGCTTGATCCATGTCATGCGCCTGCGGCTGAAATGCGCCCCGAAGGTCTGCAGCTCCAGCGCTTCCTGCGCAATGACAGGATTGTACGCCTGATAGACCCGGATCGTCCGGCTGTCATATTGTGCATAAATTTCGTTTCCTGTTTCCATATTGTTCCTCTATTCCATGTCACGCCCCTTGTGCTTCGGGTGCCGCCGGTATGCCTTCGGATTCTCCTCAAGACGAGCAGCGGGATTTACGATTCCCCATGTGCTGCGCTTTTTCTGGTCGAGCGCCCGCCTTGCCTTTTTGCTCAGCTTGCCATAGGGGACAAATTTTTCCATATGATACCTCCTGTCAGCAGGGGACTATTTCAGTGTCAGATGCTCGCCGTCCTTCGAGATGACGACCTCCGGAAAGATCATGCTGAGCTCCTCCGCATAGTCCTCCGGGGATTTTTCGGCAGGGCTGTAATGTGTCAGCCAGAGGCGCTTCGCCTTTGCTTTCAGCGCCAGACGGCAGGCATCCTGCATGAGCATATGCCCCTTTTCATTCATGCTGTCCTTCTTGCCCTCATCGCCCCACATGCCTTCGCAGACAAAGAGGTCAGCGTTCCTGGCAAATTCGGCGATCGCCAGAATGGGCAGCGTATCGGTCGTGTAGACGATGTGCAGCGGTTCACGGGGCGCTCCGGTGACCTGTGAGGCCCTGATAAAGCGGCCGTCCGGCAGCCAGACATCCTCCCCGGCGTGGAGTGTGCGGTAGAACTGCACCGGGATCTTCAGCGCTTCCGCCTGATCCGGCAGAAATTCGGGCTTTTTCCCAAGCTCGATCTGATAGCCGAGACAGGGCGCACGGTGCTGCAGCGGCAGCGTATGAACGCACAGCAGCGGGTCGATCTCCGGGAAGGTGACAGTCTGGCGCTTTTTCTCGCCAAGCGGAATGATCTGCACATCATACGGCAGCGCCCCCGCCACGAACAGCAGATGCTTGACCGTCATGACAGCGCTCGTGCCGCAGTAGATCGGCAAACGCTTTTCCCGGCCGGTGTTGCCCAGCGACAGCAGCAGTCCGGGCAGCCCGGTCACATGATCGGCATGCAGATGGGTGATGAAAATGGCTTCGATGCGGCTGAGCTTCAGCCCGTGCTGTGCAAAGGCGACCTGTGTCCCCTCACCGCAGTCGATGAGAAGCGCCTTGCCGTTGTGTTCAAAATAAAAGCTCGTGAGAAAGCGGTCTTTCAGCGGCAGCATGCCGCCTGTGCCTAATAATGTGATCTCGGGCATAGCAAACCCTCCTTCTGCTTGATTATTGCTGCCTGCGCATCCACGGTGCATCCTCGCCGCCCGCCTTGAAGTTATAGACCGGCTTGATGATCTCCAGGATCTCGGCAGTATCTGCGATATTGCGCATGATCTCGTCCATCGGCTTATAGGCCATCGGACACTCGTCGAGCGTATCCCGGCTGACGGATGTCGTGTAGATGCCGGCCATCTGCGCCCGGTATTCGTCCATCGAGCACTGCTGCTTTGCCTGGGCGCGGGAGAGGATCCTGCCGGCGCCGTGCGGTGCAGAGCAGTTCCAGTCCGGATTGCCCTTGCCCCGGCAGATCAGGCTGCCGTCCCGCATATTCATCGGGATGAGCAGGATCTCGCCATCCTGCGCCGAAACTGCGCCCTTCCGGAGGATGCCGTGCTCGATGTCGATATAGTTGTGGATCGTGGTGAACTGCTCCTCGACGTGCCACTTCATGCCCTTGACGATCACATCCGTCATCGCCTGGCGGTTGATGCGGGCAAATTCCTGCACGATCGCCATATCATGCAGATACTGCTCAAACAGCTCCCCCTCGCAGTATGCCAGCTCATAGGGAACAGCCGTGCGCTTGGTGGCCTTGCGCTTCGTCAGCTCCTTCTGGATCTGCTTCTCCCTGCCTTCCGCCTTGAGCTGTGCGATCAGAGCCGCCTGAGAAGCGGCATCGGAGCCGTTCAGCCTGCGGTAGGCCTCATTCTGGTACCAGCTTGCGACCTCGACACCGAGGTGCCGGGAGCCGGAGTGGATGACCAGGCAGAGCGAGCCGTCCTCACGCCGGTCAAGCTCGATGAAGTGGTTGCCGCCGCCGAGCGTGCCGACGCTTGCAAGCGCCCGCTCCTCCTTGATATGGCGGTAGCAGCAGAGCTTTGTCAGGTCGATCCGGTCGGTATAGCGGTGGAGCTTCTCCCGCACCGCAAAGCCAGAGGGGACTTCGCTGCGGATGAGCTTGTCGAGCTTCTGCGGCTCAAAGCGTTCCTCCCGGATCATGGTCGTTTCCATGCCGCAGCCGATGTCCACGCCCACGAGATTGGGGACGGCCTTGTCGGTGACGGTCAT
>CAMNDR010000214.1 GCA_946535685.1 uncultured Clostridia bacterium
GCAGCTCCTTTCGTGTTTCTGCGTGCTTGCATCATGCTGCGGATCCCTCGTCATTCTGGCGTTTTATCGCTTCTGATACAGCACCAGCTCAGGATCTGCACCACCGGGTGCATAGGTGCTGATCAGCAGGAAGTCCATATTGGCGAGGATCCCGAAACAGCGGTCGCCGCCGAATTCGCACGGCAGCTCGGTTCCGAGATAGGTCGTGTCATCATCCAGAAACTGCACCGTCTTTCCGTTCGGCAGACGATACGGCAGATTGACATAGCGCCCGACAAGTGCATGCAGCTTCTCCACCTGCGGCAGCCCTTCGATGTGCAGGGCATTGATCTCATCCACGAGCTTCTGCTTGAAGGCATCAAATGCACCGCCGTCCCCGAGCTCCTCATAGCGCTTCCAATAATCGAGCTGCGGCAGCGTTTCCCGCAGATAAGCACGCAACTCCGCCTCGGAACGGCCGCTGTCTGCCATATGCTTGACACAGACCTCGATCAGATCATCCAGGTCGCTGTAGGTGTAAGTACCGTCAGCATAGCACCACTTGCAATAGCGATCGTTCGGCGTTCCGTCCCGTTCCCGGCTGAAAAGCGGCGCATCCAGCGGCATCCCGCAGCACTGGCAGACCTTTCCAGGCTCACCGAGGAGCGTGTTGATCGACACGCCAAACAGCGCAGACAGGAGCTTGAGCGTCTCTGTATTTGGCACAGTATCGCCGTTTTCCCATCGTGAGACCGCCTGCCGGGTCACAAAGACCTTCTCGGCAAGGGCATCCTGTGACAGGCCGTTTGCTGTGCGCAGCTCATAGAGTATCGTTTTTGGTTCCATCCGGCATCCCTCCTTTGGCAACACCGCACAAAGCCCGCCTGGCGGCTTGGCGGCGCATCTGCACCACCAGCTCTGTGCGGTATTGCCCTTGCTTTCATTATACCATGCGCAGGGGCGGCGGTCAAGCAACCGGCTGTTGCGATGCGGGCTGCGGCAGAAATGGGCAACTATTTTACAGCGAAAATGCTCGCTTTTTCAGGATCAGGCGCATAGAAACAGAGCAGGCGGAGCCAGTCGGCAGTGATGCGCTCGCCGCTCATGACGATGGGCACAGCGGGCGGGCACGGAATCTGCACAGGACCGCAGATGCTGCCTTCGGCGGCGGTGAGCTTCAGCGGTTCACAGGGGGAAAGAGCAGCACGGCGGAGAGACATGGCCTGTTCAGGCGGCGGCGGCAGCTCCGGCATTGCGGCAGGCGGCAGCGGAGAGCAGGAGGCAAGGATCTCCCGGAGCCGTGCCAGCTCCGCTTCCTCCATCATGGGCGAGAGCAGCAGCACCAGACAGGTCTTGTCAGCATATTCGCACTCCACACCGTGCTGCCGGAGCTCCGCGGCAAGCTGCAGGCCATTTGCGGCCATTGCAAGGTGGAACAGCTCTGTGCCGAGCCAATGATACTGCGGGAGCGATGCCCGGAGTGCATCGGCACGGACGGCTGTGCGGCAGATCGCTTCCCTGCCGCCGCTTGAGAGCCAGTGGGTGCTCGCCTCCAGCGACTGCAGGATCAGATAGGACGGACTGGTCGAGCCGAAAAGCTGCATGTGCTGCTTCATCAGCGGCTTTTTTGCCGCATCCCGGCAATGCAGAAATGCGCCCCCGGTCAGCGCCGGGAGCATCTTGTGCGCCGAGTCACAGCAATAATCAGCGCCAAGTGCCATCGGGTGACGGTTTTCCGGTAGAAAGGCAAGGTGCGCTCCGTGGGCATTATCAACCAGAAGCGGCGCATCATAGGCCTTGCAGACCTCTGACAGGGCGGCGATGTCCTGCATCCCGCCAAGATAGTCGGGACACGTCACATAAACACAGGGACGCTCGCCCTGCAGGACGGATCTGCGCAATGCTTCGGCAAAATCTTCCGGCGGATAGCTCCCGGAGAGCAGGCTGCCATTTTCAGGAAACACCCAGCGCACCTGCAGGCCGAGCAGCACGCAGGCATTCAGAAAAGCCCTGTGTACCGTCCTTGCGGCGATGACGGTGCGGCCTTCCGCCTGCATTTGTGCGAGCATCGCCTGGATGCAGAGCGTGGATCCGCCGGCGCTGAAGCAGACTGCCCCGCTGCCATAGACGGCGGCGGTCTGCGCTTCGGCTTCAAGGAGAATGCCGTCGGCCTCGAAGAGACTGTCGGCACCGGCGATCTCGGTGATGTCATAGGGATGCACGGCAGAGAGGGCGGGAAATCCGGCAAGAGGCTTCCCCTTATGGCCGGGCATGTGGCAGCGAATTGGCTTGCTATGGGCATAATGGCTAAGGAAATCGGTGATCGGAAGATTTTTTTCTGACATTTTTGCAAAACCCCCTTGACAAAATCGGAAAATTGGTGTAGAATAGAATTAGAACAAAAGTTCTAAGGCAACACCGCACAGAGCTGGTGGTGCAGATGCGCAGCCAGATTTTTCGTCAGATTGTATAGAAATGACGCCGCTGGGCTGGCGCCCAGCAAGGAATTTCTGTGCAAGATGACGGAAAAGATGCAAGCAGATGTGCCGCCAAGCCGTCAGGCGGGCTTTGTGCGGTATTGCCCTAAGGCAAACGATGTCCGCTGTGCAGCAGTGCCTTTCGGCCAAGCCACCGGCTGTGCTTCGGGTCGTGCGGAGGGACGGCGTTCTGTTTTTTGACCCATTCGATAGAACATAGGTTCCGATATGGTGCATGTGTCCGGTCAGTGAGACTGGTGCCGGGGCGGCTTTCTGAAATGCCGCGGCCGGTCAGTGGGGCTGGCGGATGCGGGCACGCAGATCCTGCCTGCGGATCGCTTCTGGCAAAGGGACAAAGGCTGCAGCATCCCGTGCGGACGATCCGAGAGCACACCGTTCATGCTTGCCTTTGCAAAAGCGGCAAGTATATCATGCCATCCCCGGCGCTGCTTTCAGCGGCTGACGTTCCGGTCAATTGCATCTGTCGGAATGCAGGGGATCGGTATCACTGGAAGAGCATGTTTTTCTCCGGAAAGGATCCGGAGAAGCGTGTTCTGTTTTTTAACCCTTGGATGTGAAACTGAATTTCACAAGCTATGAATGCGATGCACAGTTTTGCCACCGGCTGTGCAGCGGAATTTGAGGAAGCGCTGATCAATCAGCACGGGGGCATGGGGCGAAGCCACATAATTAGCCCCTATCCCGGAAGTGCTGCACTGACGATTGATTCGGCGCTTTTCAAAAGAACTGAGGAATTTGTATTGACGACTGACAGGAGGGCAGATATGGAAAAGATGATCCAGGAATATGAGGCTTGCCGGAGACTGCTGGAGGAGCGTGTCCATGAGCTGACGGAAAAGCTGCGGCAGCCGGGGCTTCGTACCAAGGAACGGGA
>CAMNDR010000215.1 GCA_946535685.1 uncultured Clostridia bacterium
CAGGGCGGCCTTCGTGCCGGTGCGCTTGGAATAGATGAACGAATACATGTTGTCGAACCGTACACGCCGCACAAGTTCGAGCGTCGCCTCAAAATCCGCCTCGCTCTCGTCCGGGAAGCCCACGATCAGGTCAGTTGTCAGCGAGAAATCCGGGCATTTCGAGCGGATATATGCCACCTGTGAAAGGTATTTTTCCACAGTATAGCGCCGGTTCATCCGTTTCAGAACGTCATTGCTCCCCGACTGCACCGGCAGATGCAGGTGCTTTGCGACATGTTCGCATTCCAGGATCGCATCCATCAGTGCCGGGGTCGCATCCTTCGGATGGGAGGACATGAACCGGATCCGGAAATCGCCGGGGATCTTGTCAATCTCCCGCAGCAGCGCCGGAAAATCCGTGCCGTCCGGCGGCGAGAAAGAATTGACATTCTGTCCGAGCAGCATGATCTCCCTGTACCCGTTCTCCACCAGCTCCCGCACCTCCGCAAGGATCGCTGCCTGCGTGCGGCTGCGCTCTCTGCCCCGGACATAGGGGACGATGCAGTAGGTGCAGAAATTATTGCAGCCGTACATGATCGGCACGGCCGCCTTGAAGCTGCTTTCCCGGCAGGTCGGAACACCCTCCGGAATGTCGGTATAGGTCTCGGTATCAAACGCATGGCGCTGTCCCTGCATCCTTGCATAGAGCATCTGCGGCAGGCGCTGCACCGCGGACGAACCGATCACGATATCCACATACGGATAGGAGCGCCGGATCTTCTCCGCCACGCTCTCCTGAGCCGTCATGCAGCCGGTCACACAGAGGATGAGGGCAGGATTCTGCATTTTCAGGTGCTTGATGCTGCCGAGCGTGCCGAACACACGGTCCTCCGCATTTTCCCGCACGGCGCAGGTGTTATATAAAATGAGGGAAGCCTTCTCCGGCTCCTCTGTCATGCCGTAGCCCATCGCCATGAGCAGGCCGGTGAGCTTTTCCCCGTCCGCCACATTGAGCTGACAGCCAAAGCTGTGCAGATAGGCAAGCGGCTGCTCCGGGCGCTGCGAGAGCCATTCCCGCACGGCACTGATGCAGTCCTCCGTCTCCGGAAGTCCCGCAAGCTGCGGATCTGTCACGCCGGATCACTCCTTTCGTTGTTAAGGCAACACCGCACAGAGCTGGTGGTGCAGATGCGAGCAGATGCGCCGCCAAGCCGCCAGGCGGGCTTTGTGCGGTATTGCCTTAATCATTATACCATAGATCAGGCAGAATTGCAAGGGGTCAGTCGATCTCCGAGACCGTACACCCCGTGGATTCCACCGCCTGCTTGACAGCGTCGAGCAGCTTCAGATCCGGATACCCCTGGTAACGGATCGTGACCGTCCCCTCCTCCGGGTCTGTCTCGGCTGTCAGTGTCTTGAATGTTCCGAGCGCAGCCTCTACGGCAGCGACCTTTGAAGTGGATGTCATGCCCTCCACCGCAAGAACATAGGAACCGCCGCCGCCCGGGAGCGGTTCGCCCGCTGCAGCGGATTTCCTGTCCGGACTGCCGGTCAGAAATGCCATGATCCCCAGAGCGATTGCGCCGAGAATGCACAGGATCCCGATAATCAGCAGGATCACCATATCTTACACCTTCCTTTCCAGTCTTACGGAAGCACTGATGAGATCCGGTGCGCAGGATGGCAGAACATATGCAAGCAGAACGCATATCAGGCCGTCAGGCGGGATTTCTTCAGCGGTTTCTCAAAACTCTGCCCTCTATTATAGCATATTTCCCGCAAAAATGCAAGGACTCCCCGCAAGAAACGAAACACACGGTGTCTGCGACTTGACAAAACCTGTAAACAGGACTATAATGGTAATCAGGAATGTATCCCCGGATAGGGGCAGAAAAGGAGTACTGACCGTGAATATACTGATCGTAGGCTGCGGCAAGGCAGGCAGCCTCCTGGCAGAGACACTCTGCAATGAAGGCCATGACATCACCGTCATGGACACCAACCGGGAGGTCGTGACCGATCTTGTCAACAACACCGATGTGCAGGGCGTCGTCGGCAATGCACTGATCGTGAAGGATCTGGCGGAAGCAGGCGTTGACGAGGCCAACATCATCATCGCCATGACCGATTCCGATGAGACCAACATCCTCTGCTGCCTGATGGCACGCAAGCGCGGCGCCAAGCACAGCGTCGCCCGTGTCCGCAACCCGCATTACGCAGAGCAGCTCGTGTTCATGCGTGAGGAGCTGGGCATCTCCATGATGATCAACCCCGAGTTCCAGACCGCCAATGACATTTCCCGTATGCTGCGCTATCCCAATGCGATCCACGTCGAGACCTTTGCCAAGGGCCGCATGGAGCTTGCCGAGATGAAGGTCGCCGAGGGCAGCATCCTTGACGGCATGCAGCTCTCCGCCATTTCCGTGAAGCTCCGCCTGCACATGCTCGTGTGCGCCGTGAAGCGGGGCGAGGAGATCCTGATCCCGGACGGCTCGTTCCGGCTGACGGCAGGCGACAAGATCTACATCACCGCCATGCACAGCGAGCTTTCCAAGCTCTACAAGCAGGCAGGCGATTTCAAATCCCGCGTCAAGTCCGCCATCATCGTCGGCGGCGGCAAGATCGGCCACTATCTTGTCCGGCAGCTTCTCGAACAGGGGCTCCAGGTGAAGATCATCGAGCTGGATCCGCAGCGCTGCGAGGATCTTGCGGCGGAATTCCCCAAGGCCGACATCATCCACGCAGACGGCACGAGCCAGGATATCCTCCAGGAAGAGGGCATTGAAAAGGCAGATGCCTGCATCGTGCTGACCGGCATCGACGAGGAGAACATCATCCTCTCGCTCTATGTTAAGAAGATCGGCGTAGACAAGGTCGTGACCAAGATCAACCGCAGCTCCCTGCTCTCGATCTCCGACAGCATGGGACTGGAGAATATCATCTCCCCGAAGGAGATCACAGCGGAGCTGGTGCTGCAGTACGTCCGTGCAAAGCAGAATTCCGAGAACAGCAACATCATCACGCTCTACCGTCTGGCGGACAACAAGCTCGAAGCGATCGAGTTCATCATCCGGGAGGGCGCCAAATACATCGGCAAGCCGCTCAAGGAGCTGCATGTCAACGCAGGCTTCCTGATCGCCGGCATCATCCGGGGCGCCAAGCGCATCATCCCTTCCGGCGAAGATGTCCTGAAGGTCAATGACAGCGTCGTGGTCGTCACCACCAACCGCAAGATCACCAGCCTGGACGAGATGTTCAGCATATAACGGAGGGCAGCCCGGATGAACCATAAAATGATCTTCTACCTCACCGCCCAGATCGTCCGTGCGGTCGGCATCCTGCTGCTGCTGCCGGCGGTCGTGGCGGG
>CAMNDR010000216.1 GCA_946535685.1 uncultured Clostridia bacterium
GGGCTGTGCAGCGGGAATACACGCCCAATACCGCAGCCGTGTGCAACCCGTCTTACGGTAAAGGTCTCGCTGATGCCGCCGTGCTTCTTGGCGATGACTGTACCCTCAAAGATCTGGATACGGCTCTTGTCGCCCTCCTTGATGCGAACGTGTACCTTGACGGTATCACCGATCTCCACCTGGGGAGCATTTTCCTTCATGCTTGCGTTGCTGATCATCTTAAGTGCATCCATTGTAACTACCTCCTGAAATTTCCGGTGCTTCATTCACGCCGCCCGCCTGTATGCATTCAGCATTACGCATACGGCTGCAGTGCCGCTCCCCCGTTCCGGGTGTCTTCTGACCGGAGCCGGCTCACGTCAGAGGATGTACCGATTTAATGTCTTGCGGCAAACCAGTGCAGGCTGCCTCTTCGGCACTAATACTCATCAGGGCGCAAATGTCCCTGACGGATTCAAATGCTTTTATATCATACCATATTTCAGAGAAAAAAGCAAGCCCTTTCAGGAAAAAACTTCTCCGTTTCTGCAAAAAATCGTGATTCTGCACACATTCCGCACCAAAATCGGCCTCTGAGCGAATGCCGTCAGGGCATCTGTGACAACACTCACGTTCAGGCTGCCGTCATTTCCGGCGGGCAGACGCAGGGTCAGGCGCAGGCCGTCCGCCGTCTCCTCGGCGGCATCGCAGGTGATCTGCGGCTTGATATCGACGGTTTTTATGCCCTTCTTCGTCTTCTTTTCCACAGGGATCTCCGGCTGTGCCAGAAATGCCTCCCACAGGGCTTTCAGATCCTCCCCGGCGAGCGTCACGGTATAGGCGGCGCTGCCGATGTCGATGGTGGCATGCTTCGGCTCCCGCACACCGGTCGCATGCAGCCCCTCGGGAAGTGCGGCATTCAGACGTGAAAGGATCTCCTCCTCCGGCACCTCCTCTGTCAGGCGGATGTCCATTGCCTCGCACACGCTCTCTGCGCCAAGCGACAGCGCCAGCGGAAACATGAGATACATATGCGGGTGGAAGCCCTCGGTATACCACGCCGGCAGACCCGACCGCCGGATGGCGCGGATCATGCAGCGGTTCAGGTCAAGATGCGAAATATAACGCATCAGGCCTGTTTTTTCAAACGCGATACGGTATTCCTTCATGGTCAGCTTTCACCTCCCGGAAAACATGCCCGTCCCAGGCACTGGTTCGCGCCGCAGCCGCTGCAGTGTTCCCGGCAGGACGGCGTGGGGATCGCCTGGTGCGCTTTTTCATTTTCCCGGATGAGGAACGCCTTCGAGACCATGTAGTCGATGTGATCCCAGGGCATGACCTCGTCATAGGGGCGGGTGCGGTTGGCATAGAATGCCGGATCAAGGCCGTTTTTCTCGAACGCTGCATACCAGCGATCCGCCTTGAAGAACTCATCCCAGCTATCGAGCCGGCCGCCGTCCTTCCACACATCATAGAGCACAGCGCCAAGCCGCCGGTCACCCCTTGCGAGGACAGCTTCCATCTGGCTGACATCGGAGATATGCATGCTCGCCTTGATCTTCCTGGACTTGATCGCACGGCGGAGAACATCCTGCTTGCGAAGGATCTCGGCCTATTCCGGCTGGGGCTCAAATTCAAAGGGCGTGAAAGGCTTCGGCACGAAGGTCGCCGTGGAGATGCTCACCTGCAGCTTGCCCTTGGCACGGTCAGGCATATCATAGAACAGGTTGACGACCTTCTGCGCAAGGCCTGCGATGCCGATGATATCTTCATCCGTCTCGGTCGGCAGCCCCATCATGAAGTAGAGCTTTACCTGCGTATAGCCGCCCTCGAAGGCGATCCGGCAGGTGCGCATGACCTCGTCCTCGGTGACATTCTTGTTGATGACATCCCGGAGCCGCTGGGTGCCGGCTTCCGGTGCGAAGGTCAGGCCGCTCTTGCGGATGGTGGTGACCTTTTCCAGCACGGATTTC
Source organism: uncultured Clostridia bacterium (assembly GCA_946535685.1). GTDB lineage: Bacteria > Bacillota > Clostridia > Oscillospirales > Ruminococcaceae > UBA3855. Next base: position 1,953 of record CAMNDR010000216.1, read on the forward strand.
GAGAAATTGTCGATGCGCAGCGACGGGAGTGACAGATTGATATGGCGCTCCGCCGTGTATTCCAGAAGCTGGTCGAGCACGTCCTCGATCCGGGAATGGTCGGAGGTCGAAAGCGAGGACAGGCTCAGCTCATCATAGCCGGAATTGGCACACAGCGCCTTTCCCTGCTCACAGATGACATCCACGGATTTCTCCCGGAACGGCCGGTACAGAAAGCCGGCCTGACAGAAGCGGCAGCCACGGATGCAGCCCCGCAGCACCTCGACAGAAACACGGTCATGCACGATCTCGATGAACGGCACAACGACCTGCGAGGGATAATAGGACTTGTCCATATCCGTCATGACACGCTTGGTCACGACTGCCGGTGCGCCGTCATGCGGCGTGACCGCCTGCACGGTGCCGTCATCATTGTAGGTCACGTCATAGAGCGACGGCACATAGATGCCGGGGAGCTTTGCCGCTGCACGCAGAAATTCCGTGCGGGTCGCTCCCTGATCCCGCATCTCGTGATAGAGATCCATCAGCTCAAGATTGATCTCCTCGCCCTCGCCCAGAATGAACAGGTCAAAGAAATCTGCCAGCGGCTCCGGATTGCAGCAGCACGGGCCGCCTGCCACAACGAGCGGTGCGATCGCTTCGCCGCGCTCCCGTTGGAGCACAGGAACGTCCGCCATGGCGAGCATGTGCAGGATGGTGGTATAGCTCATCTCATACTGCAGCGTGAAGCCGATGAAGTCGAATTCCCCCACCGGATCCATGCTCTCAAGCGCATAGAGCGGGATGCCCTCCCGCTGCATGACCTCCTCCATATCCGGCCACGGCGCAAACACACGCTCGCACCAGTAGTTTTCCCGCTCATTGATGAGCGAATAGAGGATCTTCATGCCGAGGTGGGACATGCCCACATCGTAGATATCCGGAAAGCAGAAGGCAAATCGCACGTCTACCTTGGTTTTGTCTTTGACGATCTGGCCGAGCTCACCGCCGCAGTAGCGGGAGGGGCGCTGCACCTCAAGGAGGTGCTGTTCTATCTGTTCCTTTAACATCAGGATTCTCCTTGCCAAATTTGGGCTTTGCCCTTTGCTTTCATTCTACCATACTATGCGGGTTTTGTCAATGTGGAAAGCAGGGGGCACACACGGAAACAGACTGAAATCTATTCTGAAAAAACGTTTTCCAGGAAAAATTTGCATCCGGGTGTGCAAAAAAACGGGTTTTTTCGGCAAGGGTGAAGGGAGGTGGACAGCATGGAGCAGGGGATCCTGCATCCGCCGGTGCGGCATAGCCGGGGGGATCCCGGCTGAAGTGAATTTGCAGAAACGAAAAACAAGGAGGACGATGGGAAATGAGTTACAGTATTCTGAGGATCAGACCGACTGAGGT
>CAMNDR010000217.1 GCA_946535685.1 uncultured Clostridia bacterium
AAGGTCTGCTGCTTGTCCATCAGCTCATAGATCGTGTCGGTCTGGTCGCCGTTGGTCACGATCGTCTTGTTGCCCAGCACACGCACCGGTGCATAGATGATGAGGTGCGGATCGGAGAGCTTGGAGGGGTCAGCAGCCTCCGTGCGGATGCCGTCCTCCGTCTCAGTGAATACACGGTTGCGGGAGTTCACGCTTCTGCCCATGATGAAATAGGCAGTGACAGCGGACTTTCCGTCAGCGGACTTGCCGATGACGATGCCGCGTCCGGGGTAGGAGTTGCTTTTCAGATCTTCATAAATATCAAGCATTTTCATAGTCGTTCCTCCTTAAATAGGATATTACGAATCATAGAACTGCTGCCCGTCATCCGTCACCAGACGCTCGGTCTGCGGATAGGCATAAATCGCAGGATTGTCCTTATTGGCAGCCAGATACTCTGTAAATTCTGCAGCATACCACTTTGCCATCGCCAGATTATGCATGAGATAATGTCCGCAGTTCACGGCAGTGGCACCGGGAACGGTTTCCGCTTCCTCCACGGAACGGAAGGCAGCGAGCAGGACATCATAGATCTCCTGCGGGGTACGGTTGCCCTTGAGGATGATATAAAATCCGGTCAGGCAGCCCATCGGTCCCCAATAGATGAGCTCATTTTTCCATTCCGGGTCATTCCGAAGAAAGGTCGCAATGATATGCTCCAGACTGTGCATGGCTGCCGCATCAATGACCGGCTCACGGTTGGGGCGCTTGAGACGGATGTCATACGTCGTTACGAGCTGACCGTTCACATCGTCCACACGGCTGGTAAAAATGCCGGGAACGATCTTGGTGTGGTCTACAGAAAAGCTGGGTATCAGGTCCATATGTCTTTCTCCTTTGCAGTTAAGTATGCACTGAATAAATTGATCATACAGTGCTTTGAAGATAGGAAAAGGGCTGTTTGCGGGGCTGTGCCCCACATCCCCTGTACTGATTTATGAATCAATCAGTACTTCCTTAAATACTGCCAGTCAGTTGGCAGCAGATGTTTCATAATCCACATACGCCCTTCCGTCAATGACCGTCAGTCTGTCCTCACAGAACAGGCTCACCGCCTCCGGCAGGATCTTCCACTCGGCCTGTTCCATGACACGGCGCTGCAGGATCTCCGGGGTATCGCCGTTTTCCACAGCAACCGCCTTCTGGAGAATGATGGGGCCGCCGTCACAGATCTCCGTGACAAAATGCACCGTCGCACCGGTGAGCTTTACGCCCTTTTCCAGCGCTTTTTCATGCACATGCAGCCCATAGAAGCCGTCTCCGCAGAAGGACGGGATCAGTGCGGGGTGGACATTGATGATGCGGTTCTCATACGCCTGAATCAACGTCTTGTCGAGAATATACATGAAGCCCGCCAGTACGATGAGGTCGGCCTTTTCTGCAGCAAGCGCCTCCTGCACGGCCTTGCTGTAGGCGGCATTGTCCGGGTATTGCTTCCGCGGCAGCACCTTCGTCGGGATGCCTGCATTCTCGGCTCTTGTCAGCGCATAGGCATCCGGATTAGAGGAAAGCACGCAGGTGATCTCTCCATTCCGCAGCTCGCCGCGCTGCTGCGCATCAATGAGCGCCTGTAAATTCGTTCCGCCCCCGGAAACGAGGACAACGATATGCTTCATCACGTTCCACTCCTTACCGATAAATCATAAGCCAAACAGATCATTTAGAAGCCAGGCCGTAAAGATCGCCACAACGATATAGCCCAGCGCAAAAGCACCTGCAATGGACAGACCGCTTTTCAGATCATTCATGCGTTCCTCTCTGCGATCCGCAAAATAGAAATACGCCGGCTGTTCGGGATTATAGAAGATCTGGTATTCCTTATCAAAGATGTACCACGGCGTCGTGGTATTGATGGGATACTCCTCTCGGACTGTCCCCTGTTCGGTCTCAAATTCCACGATCGGGCGATAGCCGCGCAGGATAAAGCTTCCGAAAAATCTGGTGGTCGTCCTGGATACAAACTCCCGTTCATCCACGATCCTTGCAGTTGCCGGGAGCGTCAGATCCAGGAGTTTTCTGATCCTTTGCAGATGATGAAATGCAGCAAGCATCACGCTCACCAGAAACGGAGCAGGTACCGCCAGGAACCAGCCCGGTGTCGCGGTCAGCAGTCCGGCCGCCAAAGCGCCAAGGCTGAGTGCCGAACCGACCGCAATGATCCCCCATTCCATCGGAGAAAGATCTGGAAGCTTCATCAGTTCAAACTCCTTTAAACTAACAAATAAGCGATGCCGAGGCATGCAGCATAAAACGCCGCCGCAGGGCCGACAATGACAAGCATTGTCTCAAGCCGGAGAAGGCGTTCCTTCTTCCGGTCGAGGAACCAGAACTGCCACGGATGCCGCACGGAATAATGGATCGGATAGCTTCTGCCTTCCTCAAACCATTTGTTCGCCGAAAAGACCGGATAGGTGATGTGCATTTTCTGGTTCGGCGTTTCATATTCCACGACCGGTGCATAGAGATGCAAGGTAATATCCGGGCGGTTGCGAAGCTGGGTCGTGCGTGTCTGGTGCTCGGTGCCGACGACCTTTGCAATTCCCGGGTTCCCGGTTTTCAGCTCATGCCGCAGCGAAAGATAGCGGTACAGCAGCCAGAGCGCCGGCATGCCTGCCAGCACGACCGGGAACCATAGGTGATACGGCGACCACATGACTGCGATCGCCGCTATGACCGTAAGGACCACGGCAATGATATCCGGGATCCGTATACCGCTGTGTTCCATTAGTCGAGGATAACGCCCTCATCGGACGCAACCAGTTCACCGAGGATATAGGCCGTCTCGCCGGCTTCATTCAGGATGCGGACAGCCTTGTCGGCGTCCTCTGCATTGACGGACACGATCATGCCGACACCCATATTGAAGGTGTTGAACATGTCACGCTCCGGAATATGGCCGGTTCTTGCGATCAGATCGAAGATCGGCAGCACCTGCACATCCTTCTTGGCGATGTGGGCGGAAATGCCCTCCGGGAGGGATCTTGGGATATTCTCGTAGAAGCCGCCGCCGGTGATGTGGGAAACGGACTTGACCGTGACCTCCTCCATCAGCTTGAGAACGGGCTTTACATAGATCTTGGTCGGGGTCAGCAGGCTCTCGCCGAGCGTCATGCCCAGCTCATCAAAGCTGACGGCGAGGTTCTTCTCGTTGATGGAAAAGACCTTGCGCACCAGCGAGAAGCCGTTGGAATGCACGCCGGAGGACGGCAGTGCGATCAGCACGTCGCCCGGCTTCTGGGATGCCGTGTCCACGATCT
>CAMNDR010000218.1 GCA_946535685.1 uncultured Clostridia bacterium
ATGAGAGCTACAAGGATCACGGGGCTTACAAGCAACGCTTCGTCGGTTATCGCTTCAGACACCTTCTCAAAGTGGAATTTGATTCCGATAACGAGCGCCTCGGCAAAATCCTATATGCCCTCGGGAATTTCGCTCTGAATCCGGAGTTCCGTATCAGCTATACGGTGAAAGATCCAGAAGCAGCAAAGAACGAGCTTCTTGGCAAGGCGGTAAAAGATGCGAAAGAAAAGGCAGCAGTAATCACAGCAGCGGCTGGTGTCACGCTGAAAGACATTCAGAGCATTGACTACTCTTGGGGCGAAATAGAGTTTGAAGTCAGCCCCATGAACCGTCTTATGAAGGCTTGCGAACCTGTGGTTGCTTGTGCTGATTCAAGCTATGATTTGGATATAGAGCCGGACGACATTGAAGTAGCTGATACTGTGACCGTCGTGTGGGAGATTAGCTAAAGTGATACCGCACGGATTTCTTCCCTCCAACTACATAAGGTCGGGTGCTTTTAGTAAGTCAAAGCGCACTGTATCTCCGAGAGACACTGGACTTATTCCCAAGAACAGGAAAAATCCACTCCACGATAATCTCATCATTTTTACATAAGAGAAAAAGTGCCGAATTTTCGGCACTTTTCTTATGCTAATTATTTTTCTCGTGACATCAATACTACGCACTCAACGTGCGCTGTCCCTGGAAACAGATCCACAGCTCTCACACGTTCGGTGACATAGCCATTCTCCGCAAATACCCTGCAGTCCCGTGCGGCGGTTGCTGGATTGCAGGAGATCATCACGATCCGTTCCGGCTGCATGGCAGCGCAGCTCTCCAACGTCAGCGCATCGCAGCCCTTTCTCGGCGGATCGAGGACGATCACATCCGGGCGGGCACCCTCTGTACGGAGCTGGTCAGCGATCGCTCCGGCATCGCCGCAGAAAAAGGATGCATTCCCGATACCACTGTGCTGTGCATTGGCTCGGGCATTTTCCACCGCCTGCGGGACGATCTCCACGCCGATCACCTTCCGGACGGCATCCGCCATCGAAAGCCCGATCGTACCCGCACCGCAGTACAGATCAAGCAGCAGCTCGCGCCCGGTCAGCGCTGCGTAATCCTTTCCGACTGCATAGAGCCGCTCCGCCTGCGCCGTATTCACCTGGTAAAATGCCTGCGGAGAAAGCTCCACACTGTTCCCGCACATTGTATCCGTGATGCCTGCCTTTCCGGCAAGCACCGTGATCTTCCTGCCGAGAATGACATTTGTCCGCTCCGGATTGACCGACTCCAAAATGCTCACCAGCGCCGGAAACTGCGCCGTCAGTTCCTCCAGATGCGGCTGCACCTTTTTGGCAACTGATGTGCGCACGACAAGACAGAGCATCATTTCGCCGGAATGATGCCCACGGCGCAGATAAATATGCCGCAGCTCTCCGGTGTGTGCCTTCTCATCATACGCCGTCACGCCGCAGCGCTCCAGGAACGGCAGCAGCGCTTCCAGCAGCGCCGTGAACGCCTCCGGCTGCAGCCTGCAGCCCGTGAACGGGATCACCCGGTGGCTGTGCCGTGCATAAAAGCCGCAGACCAGATGGCCGTCCTGCTGCGTGACCGGGTACTGTGCCTTGTTCCGATAGCCGTCCCGCTCCTGTGCCCCAAGGATCGGTTCAAATGCAGGCGAAAGCCCGCCGATGCGCCGGAACGCATCCTCCACAAACTGTGCCTTGTACTGCAGCTCCGCCGCATAGGTCACATGCCGGAACACGCATCCGCCGCACTGCCGGAAAATCGGGCAATCCGGCTCCTGCCGTCCCTCTGCAGGATCGTGCAGATCCTCAATGATGCCGAAAGCATAGCTTTTGAGCACCTTCACGATGCGCACCCGCAATCTGTCGCCGACGGCAGTCATCGGGACAAATACCGCCATGCCGTCCACACGGCACACGCCGGAGCCCTCGGCGGTCATACCGGTGATGACGGTCTCATAGATCTCGTTTTTCTGCATTCTGCTGCTCCTTCCGGCTATTCTTCCTTCTCCCATGTATAGATCACGGCGCTTTCCCCATACTCCAGCGCCTCATCATAGCACCGGCTCATCTCCGGATCCTGTGCATAGCGCTCCCGCTGCGCCCTGCGGAGCGTCCTGACCTCAGTCAGCTCCCAGCCCTCTGCAGCAAGGAGCGCTTTTGCCCGCTCCTTTGCCTCTGCCGGATCCTCCGCCCTGACAAAGCAGTTCACATAGGCCCCGTCACATTCCGCCGCCTCCGGATTATCCGCACAGGGGCGTGCCGTCAGCATGCCGTAATACATCTCCTGTTCCATACCTTACCTCCCTGTCACCAGCTTTGCCAGCTCGTCACGAAGTGTCTGCTTCTTCTCCATCATCTTCTCAAACCGGCTGATGTATTCATACGGGAATTTATAATTGAGAATGCGGGTGATATCGCCGTCCGGAAGCACGACCTTGGTCGATGCGCCGCATCCGGCACCGAGGATGGTCTGTGTCTCATCCATGATGAGGATATTGTACAGATTCTCTCTGCCCGGTTTTGCATAGCCCACATTTTCAAGATTCCCGACCGTATTCTTCTGCCGGTAGAGATAGTACGGCCGCCAGCCGCCTTCCGGCAGTGCCTTTGCGGAAAGTGCCGCCATGCGCTCGACCTCTGCGACCGTCCCCTCTGCGGTTTCCGAGCGGTAGAGATCCGCCGCACGCTTGAGGGTCAGCGTATGCACGGTGATGCTGTCCGGCTGCAGCTCCATCACCCGGCGCAGCGTATCCGCAAAGCCCTCATAGGTATCCGTCGGGAGCCCTGCAATGAGATCCATATTGATATCCTCAAAGCCCATCTCCCGTGCAAGCCGGAAGGCATCCACAGCCTGCTGCGCCGTGTGTCGTCTGCCGATGGCCTGCAGCACATTGTCCTGCAGTGTCTGGGGATTGACGGAAATGCGGGTCGCTCCCATGTCCCGGATGACCGCCAGCTTTTCCGCGGTAATCGTATCCGCGCGGCCTGCTTCCACGGTATACTCCCGTGCAGACCGGATGTCGATATGCTTTGCAACCGCCTCCATGACCCGCTGCAGCTCCTGCGCCGAAATGGCCGTCGGCGTACCGCCGCCGATATAGACCGACTGCACCTGCAGGCCGAACGCCGGAATGATCTCGCCATAGACGGCGATCTCCTCGCAGAGCTTTTCCACATAGCCCGGGATCAGCGCCTTTGCCGTCTCCATCGAGTGTGACACGAAGGAGCAATAGCTGCAGCGGGTCGGGCAGAACGGGATGGAAATATACAGCCCGATC
>CAMNDR010000219.1 GCA_946535685.1 uncultured Clostridia bacterium
TCTGGTCTGGTGACCAAAGTGTACGCCTGCTTCAAGAAGCTGCTTCATTGATACTACGCTCATTTGTAGTTCCTCCTAAAAATGTTTGGTTTTTAGCGATGAATCGCCTTATGAATCCTCCGCCCGCTGTCCGTCCGACAACCCGGTTGTGGTCCGGGCACCATGCCACGAAATCACGAGCGTGCGAAATCTTTAATATTATACCATATCTTCTGCGGTTTTTCAAGAGATAACCGTCATTTGACTGCACAGAAATTTCTTATCAACACAGCATTTATTTTATGCATAATGCCAATTACTTTCCATCATTCTTCCGGTCAGTATCATCGCCGTCCTCACGTTTCTTCTTGCCCACGACAGAAAGCACCGCGCATGCAACGATCAGCACAACAGCAAGCGCGCCGATAATGATCCATAGTACGATATTACTCGAATCTCCGGTCTGTACACTTGCCTCCAGGGGCATCAGGGTCTGTTCTAACATGTTGAATCTCCTCCTTGTTCTTTCCAGCGAAGGAAGCACTGACGAAATTAGGCAACAGTGCTTCGAGAATAGGAAAAGGGCATTTGTGGGGCTGCGCCCACACCCCCTGTACTGATTTATGGATCAACCAGTACTTTCCTAAGCTGTTCTGTTTTTGAGTATAGCACATTTTATGTGATAGGTCAAGTCTTATTTGCAGATCTGCCCTATTTTTCGCTTGACACTTCAGATAAAAAATGGTATACTGTACTCAGCAAGTACCTATTATAAAGTTGATGCAGCGGCTTGGATATCGTGCAGCGTCTTTTTATGGGGCTTTGTTCCGTGCCCTACTGCTGATCTGCAAATCAGCCGGCGCTTCTTTGCATCCCCGAAGCTGCGAGGCAGCTTCCATTGTATCAACGTTTCAGGAGGATCTTTATGAACAGAATCAAAGTCCCGCTCAGGCTGATGCTGCCGCTGCTGCTGGTGCTCAGCATGCTGCCCGGCATGTGTCTGCCTGCATCTGCAGCCGGTATGGACAAGACCGCCCACGATGTCTGTCAGGACATGACCATCGGCTGGAACCTCGGCAACGCCCTCGACTGCTATGAAAGCCCGGATTTCGGTGTGGACGGCATGGCCTCTGAGGAGCTCTGGGGCAACCCGCCCATTCAGAAGGAGCTGCTCGACAGTGTACACGCCGCCGGCTACAATGCCGTTCGTCTCCCGGTCACCTGGTACAACCACATGGATCCGGAGACCTATGAGATCGACCCTGCCTGGATGGCAAGGGTACACGAAGTTGTGGACTACATCCTTGCGGATGATATGTACTGCATTCTCAATGTCCACCATGACACCGGTGAAAAGGGATTCCTGCGCGCCTCGTCGGAGAATTATCAAAAAAACAAGGAGATCTTTGTTTCCATCTGGGAACAGATCTGCGCTGAGTTCCAGGATTATGACCAGATGCTGCTCTTTGAGGGCTTCAACGAGATGCTCGATGAGGACAATGTCTGGGATGAGCCCGCTGATGACCGCCTGGAGGCGCTCAATACATGGAACCAGCTCTTTGTGGACACTGTTCGTGCCAGCGGTGGCAACAATCCGGAGCGTGTACTCGTCGTCAAGACCTACTGTGCCTCCTCCGCCTACAAAACGCTGCATGCATTCAAAATGCCGCAGGATACTGTAAAGGACAAGATCATCGCTTCGGCCCATATCTACCGTCCGATGGACTTCACGAATGAACGCTACCCTGAGATCACCAAGTGGAGCAAGTACGAGCTTGAGCCGCATATGGGCAGAATGTATGATTTCTTCGTCAAGAAGGACATTCCGCTGATCATCGAGGAGTTCGGCTGTGTGGACAAGGACAACCTGAAGGACCGCATGTCCTGGTCGGAATACTATGTGTCGAAATTCCGGGAAATGGGCGTTGTCTGCTTCTGGTGGGACAACGGCAATGAGTATAAGCTGTTTGACCGCACGAAGAATCTGCCCTGCGAGCCGCAGCTCATCGGCACGATGGTCGCTGCCGCAAACGGCGAGACCTATCGCCGCAACATCCCCGCTGAGATCCTCTCTGCCCTCAAAATTGAATTCTCCCGGGAACAGATCGCCGCATGGATCCCGCTGGCGCTGCTCTGTGCCGGCATGCTCGTGACCATGCTGCTCCTTTTCTTCGTCAGCAGCAGCATCAGCCGCCGGAAGCATCCGACCTATGCGGATCTGCATCCGGAGCAGAAGAAATCGCCCTATCCCGTTATTGCCTATGTCGTACTGCTGCTGAGCTATTTTGCGCAGTTCATGTACCTGGCATGGCGTATCCGGTTCTCTCTTCCGCTGCAGTCCGGCATCCTGGCGATCACCGTAAGCTCGATCCTGCTGCTCGTGGAGCTGATCGGCGCCGTCGAGACCCTGGTACATTATCGGAATATCCTCGGAAACCGTACCTATGACCTTCCGGAGATCGCCGATGAGGAATACCCGGAAGTAGATATCTTCATCGCCACCTACAATGAGCCCTGCGATCTGCTTCGCCGCACAGTCAACGGCTGCAAGCATATCGACTATCCGGACAAATCCAAGGTACACATCTGGATCTGTGACGACAACCGCCGCAAGGAGATGCGGGCGCTTGCAGAGCAGATGGGTGTCGGGTATTTCGACCGTCCTGACAATGAGGGCGCCAAAGCCGGCAACCTCAATGCAGCAATGGCTCGGACGCATGCACCCTATATCGTGACGCTCGATGCGGACATGATCCCCCGCAGCGATTTCCTGCTGAAAACGATCCCCTATTTTGTCGAGAACCGGAAGCAGGGCAAGGCAAAGCTCGGCTTTATCCAGACGCCGCAGTGCTTTTATGATCCGGATGTATTCCAGCATGCGCTGTATGCGGAGTATACCACGCCCAATGAGCAGAATTTCTTCTACCAGACCATTGAGCCCGCACGCACCAGCACCAACAGCGTCATTTACGGCGGTTCCAATACGATCCTTGCCCGTGAAGCGCTCGAAGCGATCGGCGGCTTCTATACCAAATCCATCACAGAGGACTTTGCGACCGGACTTCTGATCGAATCCGCAGGCTACTGCTCCCTGGGTCTGCCGGAGCCGCTTGCTTCCGGCAGAACGCCGCACGATTACAAGGAGCATATCCAGCAGCGCACCCGCTGGGGACGCGGCGTGATCGTGACAGCCAAGCAGCTCAAGATCTTCCGCCGCAAGGAACTGACACTGGCACAGAAATTTGCCTACTGGGGTTCTGTTACCTATTGGTATTCCCCGCTCAAGAACCTGATCTATCT
>CAMNDR010000220.1 GCA_946535685.1 uncultured Clostridia bacterium
CTCGCCATATTGGCAGATTTGTGCATTTCTGCAAGGCTCTCTGCATTCAGGCTCTCAAAGCCCATCAGTACCAGAAAGCAGCCCGCCTTCCGCATCGCCGCAAGGAGTTCGTCATCCCGTGCGGCATCCATGCTGATCTGGCACGCCCAGCGCTTTCTGAGCGGGGTGATCGCCTGCAGCAGCGCCATTGCCGATTCCCGGTCATAAAACAGATTGTCGTCCGCAAAAAACAGCACCCGCTCCTTCATCGCCCGCAGTTCAGAAACGACGGCATCTGGCGATTTTCTGCGGACACAGCGGTACATCGTCTTGATCGAGCAGAAGTCGCAGTTGAACTTGCAGCCCCGTGAGATCTGACAGACGCCGATCCCATGGTATCTGTGCCGGTAAACGCCCGGCAGATCTGCAGCCGGCAGCAGCTCAGAGCGTTCGCCGCCGCCATAGATCGCTTTTGGGCTTCCCTGCTCGCAATCCCGCAGGAATGGCTGCCAGGTCTCCTCCGCATCGCCGATGAGCACCGTGTCTGCATACCGCAGCATTTCCTTTGCGCAGACAGCCGCATGGAAGCCGCCCATTACGATGGTCATGCCCGGTCGGCGGTATTTTTTCGTCAGGATATAGGCTCTTTTCGCCGTATATGTTTCCACGGACATCGCCAGGATATCGCAGTCGAGCGTCTCCGGCAGCCTTTCCGCCCGCTCATCGAGGAACAAAATCTCGTGCTGCTCCGGTGTGAGCTGCCGGATGATGCCGAACAGGATCGGCTTCATTGCGTCGGTTGCAATGTGCTCGAACATGTTCAGGCGCAGAAAAATGATCTTCATCAGCTATCCTCTGTTCTGATAGATACATGACTCACTGGATGCCAATAAAATGGAATCCGATGTTCGCTCCCAGCAGGAACCCGCCTGCTCCGTGGAGGAGCGCCGGTGATCCGAATACCCGCCGGGATACCCTGCCCCACCGATAGGCATTCTTCCAGACCTCCCGGTACACGGTATGCAGCCGTTCCGGGGCAATGTGCGCCGGCTGGTAGACCACATGATGCTGGTTGTAGAGATCCCAGTTCTTTGTCAGGATCCGCCCGTCCCGTTCCATCTCGTCATAGAGCTTCGTGCCGGGATAGGGCGTCAGAATGGCGAATTTACAGAGATCCAGTCCAAGCCTGTCCACCCGTTCCGGAAGCGAACAAAGCTCCTCCTCCGTATCATCATCGAAGCCAAGCACAAAGCAGCCGTTTACACCGATGTGATGGCTGTGGAGATTCCGGATGATCTCCTCGTATTTGTCTGCATTGTGAAAGCGCTTATGCACGCCGGACAAAGACTGTGAATTGATGGATTCCAGCCCGATCACCACGCCACGGCAGCCGCTTCGATAGGCAATGTCCATCAGCTCATGGTCATAGCCGAAATCGGCTGTCGCATCCGATGCCCACAGAATATGCAGCGGCTCCATCGCCCGCATCAGCTCGATGGCGTATTCCCGCTTTCCAAAGAAATTCGGGTCATAAAACACATAATGCCGTGCATGCAGGGCTTTCAGCTCGGCAATGACATCCGCCACCGGACGTGGATTGCTTTTCCACATCGTGCGCATGGAGCAGTATTTGCAGGCATTCATACAGCCGCGGTCGGCGATCACCGCCGGGATTTTCAGCTTGCCCCGCTTTGTGACCTTATCCCTCGCCGGTACCGGATAATCCGCCGGACAGACGGTGGTATCCCGGTAAAACGGCTTTGCATGGCCGGAAATCCAGTCCTGTAAAAATGCCGGAAGTGCCTTTTCCGCAGGCCCCGAGATCACGGTGTCGCAGTACTGCCCTGCTTCGTCCGGCAGTGCTGTGGCATGATAGCCGCCGACCGCCACATAGCTCCCACGTTTGCGGAATGCCTCGCAATGCCGGTAGGCGGAATTGGCAGACGAGGTCTCGAAGGAGATGAGCACGAGGTCATACTGCACCCGGTCATAATCCACATGCTGGGAATTCTCGTCGATCACGTCGATCGTCTCAAACATCCCCGCCGGCACCAGCGCATAGAGCACCGCCAGCGTCAGGGACGGATAGGACAGCAGGCTTGAAAAACGGCTTCGGTATGCCGTTTCATCACAATTCCACGCCTGTACGATCAAAAGCCGCATCAGTCCACCTCCTTGCAGCGGCCGTTCTGCCGCTTTTCTGTTGAACATCATCGTTCCTGTCAGCTATCTTTATTATAGCATAAAGCAAATCAGATTGCAAGAACCCGGGCAAATCCCATAACCGTGGATCTGTACAAAGCAAAGACAACAAAATTGTGTAAATCGCCGAATATGCAAAAGAATTGTCAGGATTCGGGGCGCTGATGTGTATAGAGAGTGAAGCAAGCCATAAAGGAGGTATTTGCTATGAAAAAACGCATCATCGCTTTGCTCACCGCAGCCGTCCTGCTGGTGCCGTCCGGCGCCTGCAGCAGGAAGCCGAAGGGATCCACACTGCAGATCGACCTGTCCACATCCTACGTATCAGAGCCGTTTGACAAGAACGGCATCCGCTACGATGTCATTACGACCACAGAGAAAGGCTATGTCTGCCAGCGGTTTGTCAAGCTGAAAGACAACGCACTTACCCTCTATGACCCCGAAAAGAACGAATGGCGGGACATTCACAAGAACCAGTGCAATCTCCCGAACTGGACAGGTGTGCTCCCGGACGGGCGTCTGGCGGCACTCTATAATGTATCAGCGGGCATCGTCGGCGGGTGGTATGATTTTGACGGGAAAAACCGGGTGCTGGAGATCTATGACGATGACCTGAACGTGGCGGAGGAACGCAAGCTGCCGGACAGTGTATCCAAGGGGATCCTCCAAAACGACAATATTATCGCTGACGGCGACGGCAACTGGTACTTCCTGCCGATGGACGACGAAATGCCGGACAGCGTGGAGGTCTATGCGCCGGATTTCAGTCTCAAAGGCAAGATCCCGGTCGGTGAGAGCTATCTCAACAGTCTGACCGTTGGGCGTTCCGGTCAGGTCTACGGCATCGGAGAAAGCGGCGGCTCCCTACAGCTTCGCCGGCTCGATCTCGGCTCCATGACGGCGGAGCCCGTTGGCACACCTATCGCCAGTCAGGTCTATGCCATTGCAGCCGGGCCGGATTATGAGCTGTATTATTATAACAACACAGGCATCTACGGTCTGCAGGATGAACTGAACCCCGAGGTGGATGACAAGGATGTCACTGTCCGCAAAGCCAACATAGGCCGCGATATCCGTAGCCTGATTTCCTATGCC
>CAMNDR010000221.1 GCA_946535685.1 uncultured Clostridia bacterium
CCAGCCGCTTCTGACGGTGACAGGCGAGCTGCCGCCGCCGGAGGGCGTCACGGTGCGCCGCTATGGAAATGCACAGGTCTGGGCAGATGCACAGTCTGCTGTGGTCAGCACGCTGACGGATCCCGTGCGTTCCTTCCGCTTCCTGCACCCGGATATGTGCAAGGCATTCCATGCGCTGCTGAGTTTGTGATCCCGCCCAAAGATACTGAAATCAACATCATGCCCCGGAGCGTTTCAGAAGCGCTTCGGGGCATTATGCTTACCGGCTGATTCATCAGAAAAATGCGCGGGGAGGGCAGCAAATCCCCATGAAAAAACCTCCGGGATCGGCAGTGCGGCTGCCGTTCCCGGAGGCGGAAAGGGGGGCTTTAGTGATTCAGGGCAATGTGCTTGAGCATTGCGAGATCGAAAATGTCGATCACACCGTCCTTGTGCAGATCAGCCTGCGCGGGATCGGTCAGCTTGCCGAGGCCGAGGAGGTATTTCTGCATCATGATGACATCCGAAACACCGACCTTGCCGTTTGCATCCACATCACCGGGGAGACTGCCTGTCTGCGTGGTTGTCGTGGTTGTCGTGGAAGTCGTGGTTGCTTCTGTGACAGCGGTCTGTGCCGTGCCGTCTGTGGAGGTCGTGCCGAGTGCGACAGTCGTTTCATCCATCGTGCCGCCGAACTTCTCGAAATAGGAAGCAAGCTGGGAGGTATCGGTCTGGAGGAAGTAATCTCCGGAAGGAATGTAGCAGATGGAAGCATTCGTGTCGAAGTTTGCATACTGGCAGTCGGTATTGACCTTGGCAGACTTGTCGGTGACAACTGTGCCCTGCTGGTCGCCCTTGCAGCCGTTGAGAACGTCGTTGTAGCTCTTGACGGCGCCGAGCTTGACCTGCATCGGGTTCTTGCAGTTTTCAAAGTAGTTGTACTCGGAGAAGATGTAGGCATTTGCACGCGGATTCATGCAATAGCTGGTCTGGCCGATGAACATGTTGTTGTACATGTGGATGTTGGCCTGGCGTGCCAGCGGGCCTCTGGATTCGCACTTGTTCCAGTAGTTGTGGTGATAGGTCAGGTGGAACTGGAGGTTGCTGTCGGAGGCACCGACGAGATTCGTCTTGTGGTAGCCTTCATAATAGCAATAGCTGTTGGTGAAATACTGGCCGCGCTTGAAGTCGCAGGCACCGTCGCCGCCTGCCTTGTCGGATTCAGCGGGATTGGAAATGGTCGGCTTGTAGAATTCGCAGTTGTGAACCCAGCAGCGCTCCACAGAAGCCGTCAGCTTCGAGCCTTCCTGCACGCCTTCCATGCCAACGCAGTCCTCAGGGACATTCCTGAAGGCGATGTTGCGGATCTCAAAGCTCTTGCCAAGGGTGGGTGCAGCGGATTCGGCAATGAAGTGAATGCCCCATCCATCAACGACTGCATCCGTACCGATGCCCTCGATGGTGACATCCTTACCGGATCTCATGCGTGCCATGTAGCCGTTATCACCCACGCTGCCGCCGAAATCGGTGGAATCGTAGGCAGTCAGACCGGCAGGCGCCTTGACATCGCCGATGATGCGGACAACGAGGGGGGTGCCGTCTTCAGCGAGCTTCTTGATGATGCCGGCATTGGAATTGGGCTTGGTGCCGCCGTTGGAGGTCTTGCCGCCGCCGATGTCCTGACCGGCGGAATTGAGGATGTTGCCGATGCCGGTGACCTTGGTGCCGTCCTTGGAGGTAACGGAAACGGTGTCCTTGTTGTCATTGGTGACATAGAGGACGATCGCACCGGATTTCAGGGTGCCGTTGTCATTGTAAGCGCCGACGCCGTCGGTGTAATTGTAATGCGCATAGCCGGAACGATCCTGGGCATTGACCTCAAGGCCGCTCTGGATGATAGTGCCCTTGGCAGTGGTCAGCGATACGGAATAGGTACCAGCCGGAACGCCGGGAATATCCACGCGCAGACCTGCGGAGGTATCGCGCACCAGATAGGTCAGATCGTCGCCGGTCAGCGTACCGGAAACGGCACCGCTGTAGGAAACGCCTGTGACATCGGCATCCTTGATGCCGGAATAGACAACGTAGAGCATCTCATTCCAGCCGCCTGCGCTGACGACCTTGATGCCATTGAGATTGACATTGCTGCCCTGCTGGCTCTGGGTCGTGGCGGTTGTGGTCTGCTGCGGGGTGCTGCTGCCGGGTGCAGCAGTGGTGGAAGCGGGGGCACCGTCCGCGGCGAGTGCGATGTAGTACAGGTTGACGCTGTCAGCCTTGGTCAGGCTGTGGGCACCTGCGGAGACATCCGTTGTCAGAATGCCGTTGGTAGCGGTCAGCTTGGTGCCGTCGAGCTTGATGGTGGCGGCACTCTCAGCGAATACGAGGGTGAGCTTGCCGGCGGAGGGGGCGGTGAAGCTCACCTCGGTCGCGCTCTCCATCTTGAGGCACTGGCTCAGGGTCTTGCCGTCATAGGTAACGGAACCCTTCTGCGAGGACAGATTGCCGATGATGGTATAGAAGCTGCTGTTCTTGCCGTCCGTGGTGAAATTCTGAATGTAGCCGGATGCAGAAGCCGCAGCGGTCTGAACAGTCTGTGTCGTGGCCGGAGCAGCCGTTGTCTGTACAGCGGGTGCGGTCGTGGATGCCGGAGCCGTTGTGGAGGCCGGCGTGGTCTGGTCGGTAAAGCCGGAGCCGATGGCAACAATGGAATCCTTGTAGGAAACAAGGGCAGCCTTGAGCTTGGCGTTTACATGATAATCGGCATCATCGACGGAATTGTCGAATGTCCATTTGAAATCGCCGCCCTGTACACGGCCTGCATTGGCAGTGACCTTGGCGGGAACATCCTTGGCGGCATCGGGGGTGTAGCTGTACATGATGCCGGAATCGGTATCGAAGTTATTGTAGGTCGAGCCGCCGTTCTTTGCCTTGACGGAGGAAGGCACCTTCTCGGTGCGGGAGGAGGCGATATAGGCATCGAAATTGGCACTGTCATCGGCATAGGTCACAAGGCCCTTCGCACCGATGATCTCATTGCCGTAGGCCTTGATGATGCCGCCTGTCTCACCGGAAAGCACGGCGCCGCCCTCGGAGCCCTGGCTGGAGATCAGGAACGGATTCGGGCAGTTGCGGAAGTAGTTGTTCTCCGCAAAGCAGGAAGCGCCCATGGTCACGCCGATGCCGTACTTGGCATTGCCGTCGAAGTAGTTGTTATAGGAATGAACGGTGCAGGTGCGGATTCTCGGATGACGGGAATCGGAATGGTCATACCAGTTGTGGTGGTAGGTGA
>CAMNDR010000222.1 GCA_946535685.1 uncultured Clostridia bacterium
TGCGGTATCTGCTGGGCGATTATTTCACGGTGGATCCGAAGAATATCCATGCCTATGTCATCGGCGAGCACGGGGACAGCGAATTTGTGCCGCTTTCGCAGGTGATGCTGGCGACGAAGCCTGTGACTTCGATTCTGCAGGATGAGCGCAATGATTACTGCGAGGACGATATGAAGCAGATCGAGGAGCAGGTGCGCACGGCGGCTTACAAGATCATTGAGGCCAAGCGTGCGACCTATTACGGCATCGGCATGGCGATCACCCGCATCGTCAAGGCGATCCTCGGTGATGAAAATTCCGTTCTGACGGTATCTGCAAAGCTCTGCGGCGAGTACGGCGCACGGGATATCTTCATCGGTGTGCCGACGATCATCGGCCGCAACGGTGTCAAGGAGATCATCGAGCTGACGCTGACGGATGAGGAAAAGCAGAAATTCAGCGCATCCGGCGCTGTGCTGCGGGAGTATTTTGACGGACTGACGCTATAAGAAACACGCCCCTCTGTGTGGAACAGAAGGGGCGTTTCTGCTTGTCAAGAAAGTGGTTTGCAGGGTTCGGGGCGGCAGCCCCGATCGGGGTGCAGGGGCGAAGCCCCTGCGAAATTGGGGGTGTGGTCATTCCTTCACATATGCCATGCAGCCGCACTGGTTGGGGTGGTCGAGGATCCTCACGGGCTTGCCGATGTACTTCACGAGAATGCAGCCGATGGTCGCATCGCCGCCGGCCATGAGAATGTTCATCGCTCCGGTGAACATCAGCAGGGGATTGTGCAGGATGAGCGAAGCGATGCTGATGCCGAAGCCGAGCACGGTCATCGGCAGGAACAGGCCGATGTAATACTGCCCGACGGAGAGCGCTTCCTTGCAGTGGCAATAGGGCGTCAGGCTGTCCCACATCACGCCGAAGCGGATGCTTTTCCAGCCCTCCTTGCAGAAGCTGACCCAGCCGAGCCCGTGCAGGCCTTCGTGGATCACTGTCGTCAGGATGATGAGCAGGCAGAACCAGAGACTGCTGCGGCCGAATTCGATCATCAGGCTGGTGTCTCTGTTCATCAGCCAGTAGAGCACGACGACGGCAGCGGCGAACGGCCCTGCGATGACAAATGCCATGATGTTCGCCTTCAGGACGGAGATCACGGCGGATTCCTCCCGGTAGCCCTCGGCTGTGAGCTGTTCGGTCAGGCGGCGGGTGTTTTCCAGTCGCTCCTCCATTTCACGGTTCGGCTTTTTGACCTTTTCCTGTTCAGCCATTTCTGTCCTCCCTGCGCTGCAGCAGCGCGACACAGTGCGCTGCGATGCCCTCTTCACGGCCGGTGAAGCCGAGATGCTCCTCAGTGGTCGCCTTGACGGAGATCTGTGAGATGTCTGCGCCGCAGGCATCGGCGATGTTCTGCCGCATCTGGTCGATGTACGGCCGCAGCTTCGGGCGCTGCGCCAGCACTGTCGCATCGAGATTGCACAGCACATAGCCCTGCTCGCCTACGAGGCGCACCACCTCACGCAGCAGCAGCAGGCTGTCTGCGCCCTTGTAGGCGGGATCTGTGTCCGGGAAATGCGCTCCGATGTCGCCCAGCGCTGCTGCGCCGAGCAGCGCATCCGAAATGGCGTGCAGCAGCACATCTGCATCCGAATGGCCGAGCAGGCCGAGGGTGTGGGGGATTTTCACACCGCCGAGGATGAGATCCCGTCCCTCGACGAGCTTGTGTACGTCATAACCGTGTCCGATCCGCATCATTGTAACAGCACCTCCGCAATTGCCCGGTCTTCGGGCGTTGTGATCTTGATATTCGTGTAGTCGCCTCTGGTCATGAACACCTTCCCGCCGATGGCTTCCACGAGCTGGCAGTCATCGGTGAAGTCGAGCCCGTGCTCCATCGCAAAGTCCACGGCCTCATAATACAGCCGCTTCCGGAATACCTGCGGTGTCTGCGTGATCCAGAGCGACGGGCGGTGCGGCGTGTCGGTGATGAGTCCGTCATCCACGACCTTGATCGTGTCCTTGACCGGTACACCGAGCGTGGCGCCGCCGAAGACTCTCGCATCCCTGATCGCAAGGACGATGTGCTCCGGCTTCACGAGCGGGCGTGCGCCGTCATGGATGGCGATGTACTGCGATTCCTTCGAGACAAGCCGCAGACCCTGCATCACGGACTGCTGGCGGGTCTCGCCGCCCTCCGTGAGATGGGCGAGCTTCGTGATGCCGAGCTTTTCCGCTTCCTGGCGGACGGCATCGAAATAGTCCGGCTTCGTGACGACGATGATCTCGGCGATGTCCGGCGTTTTTTCAAACGCCAGCATGCTGCGGCCGACCACATTGCTGTCTCCGAGGGGCATCAGGATCTTGTTGATCCCGCCCATCCGGGATGCATTGCCGGCACAGACCAGAATGCAGGATGTGTCGGGAGTCCGGGTTAGTTCTGACATGTGGTGTCCTCCTTGTGATCTGACGGTGTTTCGTTCTCTTTGAGATGGTTGAGCGCATCGAGATAGCCGGCGGTCACGATGCCCGCCGGAAGTGCCACGATGGCGATGCCGAAGAAGGACGAGATGATCGTGATGACCTTCCCGGCGGTGGATACGGCATAGATATCGCCGTAGCCGACTGTCGTGAGCGAGATGGCTGCCCAATAGACTGCATCAAAATACGTATGGAAGGTGTCCGGCTCCACGCTGATGACGACGAGCGCTGACACGAGGATATAGCCGACGGCAAGTCCGCCGACCACGAGCAGCGATTCCCGCTGCTTGCGGAATACATGCAGGATCAGCTCGATGCTCCTGGAATAGCGGATGACCTTGAACACCCGGAATACCCGCAGGGCACGCAGCAGCCGGAAGATCTTAAGGATGCGCAGCGTGCTGCTCAGTGCCAGGATCGTCGGCAAAATGGCGAGTATGTCGAAAATCGCCATCGGCGTGAACGGATAGAGCAGGAACGAGAGCTTGCCGCGGTTCAGCTTCAGATCGGCAGTGAGAAGCCGGAGGATGTAATCAATGGCGAAAGCGACGGTGCAGACGGTCTCGATGATGCCGTAAATGCCGTCGGTGCTCTTGACGGCGATCGGCACCATGCTCAGGACGATGAGAAACAGCATCGCCCAGTCATAGAGCCGGCTGAGCGGCTCGTTGTCGTCGTCGGCTTCGACGATCATAAACAGCATTCTGCGCATGGCGCTCCCTCCTGGCTGCGGGTAAGATTCTACCTTAGGCAACACCGCACAAAGCCCGCCTGGCGGCTTGGCGGCACATCTGCTTGCATC
>CAMNDR010000223.1 GCA_946535685.1 uncultured Clostridia bacterium
CACCCCGATCGGGGCTGCCGCCCCGAACCCTGCAAAATAGCTTTTTTGACAGACTTAAGCCTCCCATCAGGGAGGCTACAGTCTGTCAAAAAACCATTCATGAAAGCGTGGAGCGAACTTAAAAGTTTTTGGTCCAGCTTTTTTCAAAAAGCTGGTCAGGTCCAGGGCTGAAAGCCCTGGTCGCTCGCCGCAGCGAGCGAAATCCCCTATGCTGCGCTTTTTTCTTTTTTCCGGCAAACGCAGCTTTTGTCTGTAACATTTCCCCCGTCAGGCGGTACTAACGTTATGAACGCATAAAAATCCCGCTGTCGGAAGGAGCTTTTGTTATGGCAAAGATCGTAGTTTTAGGTGCCGGCGCATTCGGCCTGGCGCTGGCCAATACCTGCATTGACGCAAATCACGAAGTGACCGTATGGTCTGCATTCGCCCCTGAGCTGGAGGAGCTGCGCACGAAGCATGAATCCTCCAAGCTCCCCGGCGTGAAGATCTCGGAGCAGATCAGCCTCTCCGATGATCTGCACTGCCTGGATGATGCGGATGTGGCGATCATCGGCATCCCGTCGTCCTTCGTCCGCAGCGTGGCAAAGCAGATTTCTCCCTTCCTGCAGGCAAAAACCGTCCTCGTGGATACCTCCAAGGGCATCGAGGCGGAGACCTACAAGCGCATGAGCGAGGTCATCGAGGAGGAGTGCCCGCATAACCCCGTTGTGGCGCTGACAGGCCCTTCCCATGCGGAGGAGCTCTCCCTCGGCATCCCGACCACGGTCGCCGTCGCCTGCAAGGATGTGCAGTATGCGGAGTATATCCAGGACATTTTCACCACAGCCACCTTCCGGCTCTATGTCAATACGGATGTGATCGGCTGTGAGCTGGGCGGTGCGATGAAGAATGTCATCGCCCTTGCCTGCGGCATCAGCGACGGTCTGGGCTATGGCGACAATACCAAGGCAGCGCTCATGACCCGCGGCATCCACGAGATCACCCAGCTCGGCATGGCCATGGGCGCAGAGCTGGACACCTTCAGCGGCCTGACCGGCATCGGTGACCTGATCGTGACCTGCACGAGCATCCACAGCCGCAACCGCCGTGCCGGCATGCTCATCGGCCAGGGCGTATCCCCCGAGGAAGCCGTCCGCCAGGTCGGCACGGTCGAGGGCTATTTCTGCTGCAAGGTCGCCGCAGCGCTCGCAAAGAAGATGGGCGCCACCATGCCCATCACCGAGGAGCTCTACCGGATCCTGTTCGAGCAGGGCGATGTCCGGGAATCCCTGCATAAGCTCATGGGCAGACCGAACCGCCATGAATGCGAGCATTACACCACGCTTGACGAGCTGAACAAGCTCCAGCCAGCGTCCGGGGATGACGAGTGATATGGCAAAGATCACATGGAAGGGCGGCGCACTGCTGGCGCCCGTGCCGCCTGCGCTCGTCACCTGCGGGACGATGGAAGCCGCCAATGTCCTGACGGTCGGCTGGACAGGGATCGTGTGTACGCATCCGGCGATGACGTATATCTCCGTGCGTCCGGCACGGCATTCCTACGGGATCATCGAGCAGACGGGGGAATTTGTCATCAATCTGCCGACCTCCGCCATGGCAAGGGCGGTGGATTTCTGCGGGATGCGCAGCGGCGCAAAGCTCGATAAGCTGGCAAAATGCCGCCTGACGCCGATCCCGGCGGACACGGTCGCAGCGCCCCTGATCGCCGAATGTCCCGTGAGCCTTGAATGCAGGGTCGTGGACAAGCGCCCGCTTGGCTCGCATACGATGTTCCTCGCGGAGATCACCGCCGTGCAGATCGAGGAGCGCTTCGTGGACAGCAAGGGCAAGCTCAACCTCCAGCAGGCAGGCCTGCTCGCCTATGCCCACGGCGAATACTTCGCCCTCGGCAGAAAATGCGGCGATTTCGGCTTTTCTGTGCGGAGAAAGAAGCGAAAATAGGGCGCTTCACGACGCAGGTTTTGGGTGCTTGCCGCAGCAAGCGAAATCCCCAAGGCAACAGCGTGCGATAAAAAAGGCCTCCCGCGAAGGGAGGCGTTTTGCATCAGAGGAGCCCTGCGGCCTGCAGGAGGTTCTTGTCGATCATGAGGCCGATGCCGCTGGAATAATTGACCGCCACGGCATCAAAGCTGTGATCGAGCAGCCAGACCAGATCCTCGAACCGGAAGCGCCGTGTTTCAAGATCCTCGCCCTGGAACACGAGCCCGAATTCCCTTGTGTCCGTGAACAGCAGTGCCAGCCGGGTGTCATGCGGCTGGAACACAGGAAGCCCGGCGCTGCCGTCAGGCTGCTTGACCATCGGGCCGAACAGGCTTGCCTTCTGCAGCCGGTGCAGCACATCGAACACCATGGCGCTGTCCGCCGTTTTCAGAGCTGTCCGCTGCAGGAGCAGGTTGACCGCTCCGGTCAGCGCCGGATCCGGAATGGGGCGCTTTTCAGGCGGCATCGTACTGTAATCCGGCGGCGAGAGCAGCGATGTCAGCTTCACAGTCTCAGGCTGTCCGCCCTCGATGCGTACCCTTGTGATGCCGCAGCGCCAGAAGTCCGTCAGCAGCAGATCCCGGTTCTCATGCGGATTTTCCACGGCATCCACACGGATGCCCTCCTCCTTTTTCTGCAGCGCATAGCGGTCAAGATCCGCCTGCGAGGGGAAGATCACCGCACACAGGCCGTCCTCCTCCGTGAGAAAATAGCGCTTGGTTGCGGGAAACCACGCTGCATACAGCATCCCGGCATCCCGGATGAGTTCATTGGCTGTCATAAATTCACGCTCCGTTCAGAAATAGGCTGCCCTTATTATACCACAGAACCCGCCATGCTGTCAATACAGCCGCCCCGCTTGTTGACAAATCCCCCGCATCTGTGGTATAATAGCATAGAAGGACGGGGAACGCTCCGGCCTTCGGAAGACAGCCCACAGGCTGCCTTCCTCGCCGCACTGCCGGAGAAAGGCTCCGGGATGCGGGCCATCTGATGTGACAGGAGGTGAAAAAATGGCGATATATCTGGTGGATTATGAGAATGTCTACATCGAGGGACTGCAGGGCATCGAGGAACTGACGGAGGCGGACACACTGCATATCTTTTATACGCAGAACCGCTGCGGTCTGACCTTCGGACTGTATGAGCAGCTTCTTGCCTGCAAGGCAAAGGTCGAGCTGAACGAGGTCGATGTCAGCCCCAAGAACAGCGATCCCGTCAAGAATGCACTTGACATCCAGCTCATGATGTTCATGGGTTATCTCATCG
>CAMNDR010000224.1 GCA_946535685.1 uncultured Clostridia bacterium
ACGGAAAAGATGCAAGCAGATGTGCCGCCAAGCCGCCAGGCGGGCTTTGTGCGGTATTGCCCTAATTTACGAAAAATTCCCGTTCTTCTCCGATCTCGCCCTCCACCTGATAGCGCATGCGGCAGGTGAGGGCGTCTTCTGTTTTCGTATACTCCAGCCTGCGGTCAAGGATCGTGACATCATCGAGGATATGCTGCTCATAGCGCACGATCTCCGATTGCAGCGCAAGCTGCAGCTCCTCTGCCGATCGGGTCAGCGTGGTTTCGGAGAGCTCCGTTTCGGTTTCCGTGCGCATGCTGACCGGGAGTCGCCAGCCGAGAAAGTAAACCGGCACTTCGCTCACGGTTTTGCGGGACGCTTCATAGGCGGGCACACCGAATGTCAGCGGGATCTGCATACCGAACAGCTTCAGGATCCGCCGCTGTGAGATACGGCCGGTCGGCTCCCTGCTTACCGTATCCCGATACACCGTCAGTTCGGCTTCTTTGGTGTAAATGCCGGTGATCTTCGCATAGGCGTGGTGGAACGTTGTCCGCCCGAATGCATCCTCGAATGTCCCGCTTACGATGAGGTCGCCCTTGGCAACGCCGCTGCCCGGAAGCCGTTTGAGATAACCGTCGTACACGGTCACATCGGTGATCTGTGCATCCTCTCTGGCGACGATGTTGCACGGGGCACGGCTGTGATGCATCGGAATGTGCGGTGTTTCCTCGTAGATCTCGACAACCAGGCGGCTTCCGGTGTGCCGGATCCCGCACCAGGCAATGCCGGGAATCGTCCTGCGTATCGTCAGTTCACACCGCTTCATGTCGATCCCCGGGATCCAGGTGCCGATCTGCACACCTTCCCCGGCAAGAACGTTGCGCAGGGAATCGGCAGAAACGGTCGTATTGCCCTGCAGCTCGATGGTTTCCACAACATTCGACTGCCAGAAGATCAGGCAGCAGGCAGCGAGCATGCCAAGCAGGATCCCGAACCGCAGCCTGTACCGCCAGAAGAAACGCTGTACACTGCGCGGACGGCGGCTCTCGACCTGTACTCCATAGGCATCGGCGATCTCTCGCAGATCCGGGAGATCGGATGTGCGGATCCTGCAATGAAAGATCTCGCCGGTACAGTGCTGCTCATAGCAGGGGATCGGGCTTTCCCGGACGGCATTGATGAACGGGTATGGATTCCGGCCGCTGACGGTGATCTCACTGATGTCCCGGAACTGCATGGCTCACCTCATTTCATTCAGCTCGATGCCGGTAATGTGGCCGGTGACGAGCATGCTGCTGTCATTATAATCAAACACACGCAGATGCGTGCCCCAGACCGTGACGGTCATGTCCCTTGTCCGCAGCCGGACACAGACCTCGTCATATTCGAGGATGCGCCGGACATTTTCGACCCGCAGCTCCCGGCTGCCGTGCAGATGCAGGTACGTGTCGAGGTACATCCAGCTCCGGAATGTCCGCTGTAATCGCTTTCGCATAGGCTTCACCTCACGCAATTGTATGTGAGAAAATGGCAGATTATACGCATAATCCGCAAAATCAGCGCATATAGTACAGCGGTGATGAAGATGAAAAGGTTCGGACTGGTGATGGCTGCAGGACTGCTCCTTCTGACGGCTGTATTTCATGCGCAGGTCAGCAGCGGCATCCTCACGGCAGGCGAGCGCTGCGTGACGGTGCTGGTACCGTCGCTCTATTGTTATTCGATCATAGCAGGCGTCGTGACACGCAGCGGAATGCTCGGCGGTGGGAAAGCAGGCATGGCGGCGGTTGTAATTTTGTCGCAGCTTGGCGGTTACCCGCTTGGCGCACAGCTTGTATCCGGCATGTACCGCAGCGGAAGCCTGACAGAAGCACAGGCAAGGCAGATGCTTTGCGTCTGCATCGGCTGCGGGCCGGGTTTCCTGCTCGGAACGGTCTGCGGTGGGCTTCCGGTGGGGGCAAGGCTCTGGATGATGGCATCCGTGAGCCTGCCGCAGCTCATTGCAGCGCTGGTTTTGCTGCATGGGATCCAGCCCGGGGAGTATCGCACGGAACGGCTCACCGGCACCCGGCTCCTGACAGAAGCAGTGGAAGCCGCTGCAGGTGCGATGCTGCGGATCTGCAGCATGGTGCTGGCGATGGCGGGTGCGATGGCAGTTCTGGACGGTTTAGGAGTGTTCCGGCTGGCAGGGGTGCTCCACCCGAAAGTACCGCTGTTTCTGCGTTCGCTGCTGGAGGTGAGCTGCATTACAGACTGGATCCCGCAGGGCGGCAGCCTTCCGATGGCGGCAGCGCTGCTGACATTCGGCGGGTTCTGCGTGCATCTGCAGATCGCATCGCTTTGCGGCGGGCTTTTGCCGTGGCTGCGGTTCTGGGGCATCCGGCTGCTCTGCAGCGCGGCAGCGTATTGCCTCTGCAGCCTGGGCATGCCGTTATTCTGCCGTGAAGTGCAGACGGCCTCGCTCCTGCTGATGCCGGAGGTAAGGGCGCATGAAGCGGGCATGCTGCCGGGCATCTGTCTGCTGCTGATGTCTGCGCTGCTGCTGTACCGGAGCGAACGGGTGAAGCGCTGATCTATTGCGAAAAAATGCCGCACAGACGACCTCTGTGCGGCATTTCGCTATGCTTCCTTCTTTTTGGAATAGACCTGATTATACCAGAACATGCCAACGGCGGCAAATATGATGATACCATAACCGATAAAGCTCCATACGTCGGGGATCTCGCCGAACAGGAAAAATCCGAGCGAGGTGGCGAAAATGATCTGCGAATAATCGTAGACTGAGATCTCCTTCGCCGGCGCATAGCAATAGGCGGCCGTGATGGAAAACTGCCCGCCCGCTCCGGCAAGACCGGCACCGAGGAGCATGAGAAGCTGCATTGTTGTCATCGGATGGTAATCAAAAATCAGAAACGGCGCTGTACACAGGCAGGAAAATGCGGAGAAGAACAGCACGATAAATGTCTTGTTCATGCCCTTTTGCCCCAGGATCCGCACCATTGCATAGGCCGCACCCGCAGCGATCCCGCCGCAGAGCCCTGCAAGCGAAGCCGAGAAATCCGTGAAATGCAGGCTCGGCCGGATGATGAGCAGACTGCCGAGAAAGGCTGTGATAACCGCTGCCGCCTGCACCGGCTTGAGCTTCTCCTTGAGCAGGATCCACGAAAAGAGCAGCGTGAAGAACGGCGACATTTTGTTGAGCATCGACGCATCTGACAGGACAAGGTGGTCGATGGCATAGTAATTGCAGAGAATGCCGAT
>CAMNDR010000225.1 GCA_946535685.1 uncultured Clostridia bacterium
CTCGATCAGCTCGAAATCCACACCCTCCGGCAGGCCGCCGACATTGTGATGGCTCTTGATCACGGCTGCATCGCCTGCGCCGCTCTCGATCACATCCGGATAGATCGTGCCCTGTACCAGGAAATCGACCTTGCCCAGCTTCTTTTTCTCATCCTCAAACGTTCGGATGAATTCCTCGCCGATCAGCTTGCGCTTCTGCTCCGGATCAGAAACACCACGCAGCTTCGCCATAAAGCGATCCTTTGCATTCACACGGACAAAGTGCATGCCGCTGTCCTTGAATGCTGCTTCGACTTCATCGCCCTCATTCTTACGCATGAAGCCGTGATCTACGAAAATGCAGGTGAGCTGGCTGCCAACGGCCTTCGCCACGAGCGCTGCCGCCACGGAGCTGTCCACACCGCCGGAGAGTCCGAGCAGCACCTTGCCGTCTCCGACCTTCTCGCGGATCTGCTCGATGGCGGTCTTGGCATAGCCTGCCATTGTCCAGTCACCGGTCGCACCGCAGACATTCTTCACGAAGCTGTCGATCATCCCCAGACCTGCGAAGGTGTGGTTCACCTCCGGATGGAACTGCACGGCATAGAGCTTGCGCTCTGCATTCTCAAACGCTGCATTCGGGCAGTCGGCTGTGTGCGCCGTGTTGCGGAAGCCCTCGGGCAGGACGGATACATAATCCGTGTGGCTCATCCAGCTTGTGGCTGTTTCCGGCAGATGAATCCCGCCGAACAGTACGCTGGAATTGTCATAATGTGTGTCGGTCTTGCCGTATTCCGAATTGACACACGATTCAACTGTACCGCCGAGCGTCCATGCCATGAGCTGACATCCGTAGCAGATGCCGAGGATCGGGATGCCCATGTCAAAGATCGCCTTGTCGATGTGCGGGGAAGCCGGATCATAGACGCTGTTCGGGCCGCCGGTGAAAATGATACCGACGGGATTGAGCGCCCGGATCTCCTCAAGGGGTGTCTTGTAGCTTTTGACCTCGCAGTAAACACCGCACTCACGCACTCTGCGGGCGATGAGCTGGTTGTACTGGCCGCCGAAGTCAAGAACGATCACAAGCTGATGTGCCATAGTGTTTCTCCTTTCGGGATTGTTTTTTGTCGGTGAACAGGGGAGCGTTTATGCAGAGAGCATTCCCACCAGATCTCCTACGCCATATTCTTCTGCGAGATGCTGCAGGCCGTCCTGGATCTCCTCGCGGGAGAAATCATGTGCTTCCAGGAACGCATCGTCCATGCTGTTCAGATAGTCATAGAGGATCAGTCCTGCACGAAATGCATCCGGATCATGTGCCGCAGCCCGTTCATAGAGCTGATTTTCGGCATCGTTGATATGTCCGGCTGCTGCAGTTTCGGTCAGGCGATTGGCAAAGGCATCCGTCTGCATTTCCTGCCGGAACTGCGCCGTTGTGTCTGCATTGCACACGAGCCTGACAGCCGCCTGGATGATGTTCTTGATCTGCCGCATGATGAAATCTTCCTCGAAGTCCGAACCAAACATGTCTGCACCTCCAGTATCACAAAAACGACAAAGCCGCCCGCAAGGGCGGCTCGTCCTCTGCTTTTATTATAGCATAGAAGCAATGGATTGTCAAGCAGTTTCTTCTTCTGCCGGCGGAGCCAGGTATTCAGCGATCGAGCCTTCAAATGCGCTGGCGCCGACAGCAGCAGCATACTGCAGGATCAGTGCAGCATCGGAGGCATTGGTCACATCATCGGTGTTGACATCGCCGATCGCATTCGGAACGGTAGCTTCACCGCCTGCGCCGACCTTGGCAGCAGAGATCAGCACCTGTGCAGCATCGGAGGCGTTGACGCTGCCGTCTGCATTGGCATCGCCGAGCCCCGGTGCGGTCGTGATGGAGAGTACCTTGATGTTGGCAGTCGTATCCGCCACCGTTTCCACGGCTTCGCCATAGGCATAGAAATTGATATTTGTCTGGATGTACAGGCAGTTGACCGTGGAGGAATAGGTATCCGGCCAGGTCAGGGAATACTCGCCGTCGCCGTTGATGAGGATGCTCTGTCCCTCCGGCACGGTGCCCTTGTTGTACTCACTCTGATGGTAGGATTTGCCGGCGATGGATCCGCCGAGGAAGGCATACAGCGGCTCGGAGGTACCTTCCTCCTCGTTGACAAGCTCGCTGTCCTCGCCGATGCCGGAGATCTCGAAGGTGACGGTCAGATAGCCGTTGACAGCGGTGTTTTCGGAGATATCTTCGGTCGTGTTGCCCCAGATGTTATAGATGTTCCGGCGCAGGGATCTGCCGTTGTCTCCCGTAGCGAGAGACCCTTCCGATTCGGTGTAGGGCACAGTGATCACAGCATCCTCAGCACTTGCCGGGAGGGCGGTCAGGCAGGATGCAGAGAGTGCCAGAGCGGCTGCCATTGCGGTGATGGTTCTGATGTTCATAGCTTTTCTTCTCCTTTTCAATAAAGAATTTCTATCAACAACCGCTGCTTTCCTGGAAAGCAGCCGGTGATTGAACCAGATCAGTGCTCCAGCAGCAGGCGCTCATCACAGTATTCACAGGTGAGTGTCGTACCGGAGCCGGTGAAGCTCTTGGGGAGATAGGGTTCTGCGTGCGTGATGCATTTCGGATTCCTGCAGACAACTCCGGGATAGGTCTGACCTGAGAGCAGCTCTGTCTGTTTCGTGCTCTGCAGCATGGTCAGGATGAGGGCCATGCGGACATACATGCCGTATTTTGCCTGCTTGAAATACAGCGCACGGGGATCATCATCCACGGCGACCTCGATCTCATCCACACGGGGCAGGGGATGGAGCACGATCATGTCGGGCTTCGCGAGCTTCATTTTCTTCGGGGTGAGGATGTAGGTATCCTTCTGCGCCTCATATTCCTCCTCAGAGGCAAAGCGCTCCCGCTGAATGCGGGTCATATAGAGCATGTCGAGCTTCGGGATGGCTTCTTCCAGGCTTTGCGTCTCCTCGAACGTACCGCCGTGTGCCCGGATGATATCCTTGATGTAGGACGGCATTGCCAGTTCCTTGGTGGAGATCATGATGAAATGGTTGTCCGGGTAGCAGCTCATGGCCTTGCAGAGTGAATGCACCGTGCGGCCGTTGAGCAGGTCGCCGCACAGACCGATCGTCAGGCCGGAGAGCGTGCCTTTTTCACATTTGAGTGTCAGCAGATCGGTCAGTGTCTGTGTCGGATGCTGATGCCCGCCGTCACCGGCATTGATGACCGGAATCGA
>CAMNDR010000226.1 GCA_946535685.1 uncultured Clostridia bacterium
GCACCGTCCTCGCCGAGATAGTAGGTGTTGCCGTCCACATCGACCCAGCCAGTCTGCTGGACGCCATCCTCACCGAAATAATAGCGCTTGCCGTCAATATCAAGCCAGCCGGTCGCCATAACAGCATGTTCGGTCGTGAAGTAATAGGTCTTCCCGTCGATCATCTGCCAGCCGGTGCAGCGGATGCCATCTGCATCGAGATAGCAGGTGCCTTCCTCGGACTCCACAAATCCGCTCATCCGCAGGCCGTTTTCATCAAAGCAGTAGCGGATGCCGTCTGCCAGTGCCCAGCCGGTACACATCTTGCCGTTCTCGTCAAAATAGCGCAGACCATCATCCAGCCCGACCCAGCCGCTCTGGCAGCCAAAGCCGTTGCCGAAATAATACGTCTCATCGCCGATCTTGTGAACGCCCTCGTACAGCACGCCGTCCTCGCCGGCATAGCATCTGCGGGAACCGATCGTGATCCAGCCGGTCTGCATAGCACAATTCTCAAAATAATAGGGTTTTTCATCCAGGATACGCAGCCCGTCAGCAGGTGTGCCGTCGGTATCAAACCAGCAGCGGCCGCTGTCGGTATCTGCCCAGACACCGGCTGCCATCTCACCGTTCTCTGTCATCCAGAGCTTCTGGCCGTTCTTGACCTCAAGCCAGGTATTCTTGTACATCACACCTTCATTGTCGAAGCAGTAGGTCAGCGTATCGGTGCTGAACCAGCCTGTGATGAGGCGGTAATCCTCATCGGCATAGTAGCTTTCGCCGGAGGGATCGTCGATCCTGCCCTTGAGCAGCGTTCCATCCCTGTCAGCATAGTAATAGGCAAACCCGAACGGGTGTACCTCCTGACCGGCGCCCATTGCAGCGCTGTACAGCAGGATATTCGCAGAATCGGAAGCATTCACATCGCCGTCCTCATCCACGTCGCCGTAAAGTTCGTCCACCTCGGAGATGCCTGCTTCAGAAGCAGCGCCCTTTGCGGCGGAAATAATCAGCAGCAAGGCAGCATCCTGTGCATTGACCTTGCCGTCATGGTTCATATCGCCGAGCAGATAGTTCGGCTCCAGACTGAATTTACCTGTAATCGGCTCGTCTCCCTGCTCATACGAAACAGTACCGTCAGCTCTGACAGTCAGGTGATCGACTGCCCTCTTGGCAGAAACAGTGCTGACTTCAAGATCAGAGGCAGAAAGTGTCTGCGGATTGAGCACTGCCGGTGCAGTGCAGGCACAAAATGCCGCTGCAAAAACGGGAACGAGCCTTTTCATAACCGGGTTCATGTAGATCAAATCCTCCTGTGTTCTGATGCGGAAAGGATCCCTGAATACAGATCCTATCGTTGGTTTTAGGCGATATTTCCGGGAAATACCGCTGTCTCACCGGCATGGATTCTGGCAGATGCTGCCGCCGGGAGCTGGCCTGTTCAGTGTCAGATGGAGTAACAGCAACCCCTCCCCGGGGTGCCTCACGGATTCTATTATACCACATCTTGTCCGCTTTGTAAATAGTTTGTAACCAATTCCCTGCTAAGAATCACCTTAGTGACCCAAATGTTACAATTTGGTTACTGACACGGCGGGATCTCCTGCGCGGTCAGATCGCCTTTTTCTTCTATCATCCTCGCTTACGATTGACAAATAGATCTCCCTATGTTATAATAAGGTTATAGCTATAGAAATCAGTCGTATCGAAGGGTGTGATCATCACGAAGAATCTGTTTGATAAAGCAATCAGGGAGCTGCTGTATTCCGGGCTGACGAATGAGGAATTCGAGCAGGTGCGTGAGCCGATCATGGAGGGCAACCGGCACGCGGCTATGGCATGGTCTGTCTCAGCATCGCTCTTCTGGATCCTGAGTCTGCTTCTGTCACTCAATTCCAATGCCTATGCAGCCTGCAGAAGAGTCTATGGCGGGGCGCTGGTGATCTGCATCCTGACATTTCTGTGTGCGCTGCTGGTCAGAAAATTTCCCTGGATGCATTACCCTGCCATGTACCTGTGTGACATTTCACTTCTGAGCGCCGGTATCGGCATTGCAATGTGTCAGCCGGATGTGCGGACGTGTACCATGATCGCTGCCGCTATCATCGTTCCGGTGTGCTTCATTGAACGCACGGCCATCCTGATTGCGCTGCATGCCGTTACGATCGTTTCCTATGCGCTCCTGGCCAAGGATATCATCGAGCCGGTGATCTATTCGTGGGGACTGACAAATCTGCTGATCTTCTCGACTGCCGGTCTGATGATCGGGCACGTCATCAACAAAGCCCGCTATGAGCGGTACGTGTACGCTGCTTCTGCCGAGAAGCTCGCTCAGATCGAGCGGCATTACGCCTACCACGACCAGATGACGGATCTGAAAAACCGCCGTGCCTATTCCGAAGATGTGGAGCGGATCAATGCAGATATGCCGGAAGAGTTCTGCGTGGTCATTGCAGACGTCAACGGACTGAAGGTCACCAACGATACGTTGGGACACGATGCCGGGGATGAGCTCATCAAGGGCGCAGCCGAATGCCTGGGCAAGGCATTTGAAGGCATCGGAACACTGTACCGCATCGGCGGCGATGAGTTCTGTATCCTCTCGGCCGGTCAGCGGGAACAGACGGAGCAGGGTATGCTGCGCCTTGAACAGATCACGGCTGACTGGAAAGGCACCCTGCTGAAAAAGATCTCGATCTCTGCCGGAATCAGCTACGGGCGGCCGGATGTGCCGTTTGATGAGCTGTTCGAGGAAGCGGACAGCCGGATGTATGAGCATAAGCGCAATTACTACAAGCTGCATGAAAACGAAAACGGCAGGCCATAAAGATCACCCCCGGAAGCATGCGGAATGCTTCCGGGGGTTCTGTTTATTTCTTGCCGTAGCCCCACTGCAGACCCCAGTGATAGGCATCGTCCATTTTGGGCTTGTTGTCGAAGTATTCCACACACTTCTCCACAGTAAAGCCGCCTCTGCCGTTGTTCTCGAACAGGGCGATCGCACAGATCTTCCGGCTCGGATGGTACTCGTCCATGCGCACGATGATGTCCGGGTTGCCCGGGCACTTGATCGTGACAACGCCCTTGGCCTCCGCCCAGTTGGCAACGCCCTCATAGATCGAGGTATAGACCAGAATACGGCGGATGAGCGGAATCCGGGCGCTGTTGATGCGCAGATTTTCGCCGTCATTGTTTGCGCCGCTGCGGTCATCGCCGTCGAGCATGATATACGGCTCGG
>CAMNDR010000227.1 GCA_946535685.1 uncultured Clostridia bacterium
CAGGTGTACTACATCCACAACCGGATCGACACGATCCTGAACTGCACGGCAAGGCTGCAGGCGCTCTTCCCGGAGGCGCGCATCACGGCGGCGCACGGGCGGCTCTCCGAGGAGGAGATGAGCGACATCTGGCAGCAGGTGGTGGACGGGGAGATCGACATTCTCGTCTGCACGACGATCATTGAAACGGGCGTGGATGTGGCGAATGTGAACACGCTCATCATTGAGGAATCCGACCGGCTCGGCCTGTCGCAGCTCTACCAGCTCAGAGGGCGTGTGGGGCGCTCGAACCGGCGTGCCTATGCCTATTTCCTGTTCAAGCGGGACAAAGTCCTGACGGAGGTCGCCGCCAAGCGTCTGGAGGCGATGCGGGAATTCACGCAGTTCGGCTCCGGCTTCCGGATCGCCATGCGGGATCTGGAGATCCGGGGCGCAGGCTCGATCCTGGGCGGCAGCCAGCACGGGCATATGGAGACCGTCGGGTATGACATGTACATGCAGATGCTCAGCGAAGCCATTTCCGAGGTCAAGGGCGAGAAGGTACGCAGGGCGGCCAACTGCACGGTGGACATCCGGATCGAAGCGTACATTCCGGAGGATTACATCAGCGGCACGGCAAGCCGGATCGAGATGTACCGGAAGATTGCAACTGTCCGGGATGAGAGCGACCAGAGCGAGCTGATCGACGAGCTGATCGACCGCTACGGGGAGCCGCCAAAGGCGATCCTCGGACTGATTACGGTATCGCTCCTGCGCAATTCGGCGGCAGGGCTCGGGATCACGGAGATCACGGAGCGAAATGCATCGCTGCAGTTCTACATCGAGCAGCCGGACGGTGCGCAGATCGCGGCGCTTTCGGCGAAATACGGCAGACGCATCCTGTTTTCCTGTGTCGGCAAGGCGTATATCGGGGTGAAGCTCCTGCCGGGGCAGGAGCCTGCAGCGCTGATGCAGGAAGTTGTATTCACCATGAAAGACGCAGTCAAATGAGGTGACCTGAATGGAATATGTTTTCTCCACCATCATGTTTATATTCGGCGGTATCCTCCTGCTCTACGCAGGGGAGCTGGCGATCTTCAAGAGCCCGAAACTCATCCCACGCTCCTATGCAGCCAAGATGAAGGATCCCAAGGGCTACACAGTGCAGTTCGCCAAGGTCATCGCCGTGTTCACGCTGCCGTTTTTCGCTGCGGGCGTTATCGGATTGTTCCAGTGGTACATCCCGGCAGCGATCGTGCTGATCGGCGGATTTATCGGCGCATGCGTTGCAGCAACAAAGCTGATGAAGGATCACATTGACTGAGAGGTGCAGCATGGAACTGAAACGCTTGACCCTGCAGGATCCGGACTGTGATCTTGCACGGGCGCTCAACCGGGAGGCGTTCCCGGAGAATGAACGGGTGGAGATCGACAGGCTCTTTGCGGATCCGGCGGAGCATTCGCTTGTGCTGCTCGGTGTGTACCGGGCGGGGCGGTTTGCGGGGTTCTGCGTGGTGCGGGAGAGCGAGAAATTCGCCTATTTAGCGTATTTTGCGATCGCTCCGGAATGCCGCTCGCAGGGTGTCGGGAGCGCTGCGCTCGCTCTCCTGCGGGAGCATTATGCCGGGCGGCAGATCGTGGTGGAATGCGAAGCATCCGATGAAAAAGCGCCCAACCAGCAGCAGCGCATGCGGCGGCGGGCGTTCTATCTGCGCTGCGGCTATCAGGAAACGGGCTGGTTCATGTACTATATGCAGGCGGAATTCGAGCTGCTCTGTTCGGAAGCGGATTTCGACAAGCCGGGCTTTGATGCGCTGATTGCGGAGATCCACGCAAAGGTGCCGTTTTTCGACCCGGTGCCCTACCGCAAGCCCTCGCCCATGCATCCGGAGCCGATCGGGGACGGGATCCTCGTCTATACCTCCGGGGAGCACCGGTTCGGGACGGATGCGTTTCTGCTGACGGCATTTTCCCGCTATAAAGCGAAGGATCTGGCGGTGGAATTCGGCACCGGCTGCGGCATCATCCCGCTGCTTATGCAGAAAAGCCGTCCCCCGAAGCAGATCTATGCCCTTGATGTGCAGGAAAATGCGGTCGCCCAGCTCACGGCGGGTATCGCGGCGAGCCATGCTGCGGGCATCGTGCCGGTCTGCGCCGATCTGCGGGCATTATGGGAGGGGGCGCCGCTCGGCATGGCGGATCTGGTGCTCTGCAATCCGCCCTACCAGCCGCCGGGTTCGGGATTTGAGGCAGCGAATGCCTCACAGCGCATTGCAAGGCACGGTGTTCTGTGTACGCCGGAGGATGTATGCCATGCGGCGGCAAAGCTGCTGAAAACGGGCGGCCGGCTGTGCATCTGCGGCAGACCGGAGCGTCTGCCGGATTATCTCTGTGCCATGCGCACAGCGGGCTGCGAGCCGAAGCGCCTGCAGCTTGTCCACAAGAATACCGCCAGTGAGCCGTGGCTGTTTCTGCTCGAAGGCAAGCGGGGCGCAGCGCCGTTCCTGCGGATCGAGCCGCCGTTTATCATGTATGAAAACGGCGAACTCACGAGGGAAGCAGCAGCGCTGTACACGAACGGACAGTGAAAAAACTGCGGGTGCAGGGCTGAAGCCCCCTCCCCGGAGGGGAGGGGGTTGGGGGTGGGGCACTCCAATATCATGAAAGGAGCAGAGCTATGAGCGGAACATTATACGTCACCGGCACGCCGATCGGGAATCTGGAGGATCTGACGCTGCGGCAGATCCGGATCCTCGGCGAGGTGGATTTCATCGCTGCGGAGGACACCCGTGTGACACGGGGGCTGCTGACGCATCTGGGGCTTTCCACGCCTCTGGTGAGCTGCCATGAGCATTCGGATCTGCGCAGCATCGGGCATATTGCAGACCGCATCGAAGCGGGGGAGAGCTGCGCCGTGGTGACGGATGCGGGGATGCCGTGCATTTCGGATCCGGGCGAGGTGCTTGTGCGCCTCTGCCGGGAGCGTGGCATCAGAGTGGAAGCCGTGCCGGGGCCGTCTGCGGTGGTGACGGCGCTGAGCGTATCGGGCGGCAGTACGGGGGTATTCTCGTTCTATGCCTTTCTGCCGCAGGAGAAAAAGCCCCGTGCAGCGGCCTTGCAGGCGCTCTCCCGTGAGCATCGCACCTGCGTGCTGTATGAAGCGCCGCACCGGCTGTGCAGGACGATCGGCGATCTTGTGCAGGCACTCGGCGCAGAGCGTGTATGCTCGTTCTGC
>CAMNDR010000228.1 GCA_946535685.1 uncultured Clostridia bacterium
GAGGCTTCTGTCAAGGCGATCGCTGAGAAGATCGCCAATTCCCAGATCATCATGATCCCGGGCGGCTTCTCGGGCGGCGACGAGCCGGAGGGCAGCGGCAAGTTTATCACGGCATTCTTCCGAAATCCGGAGGTCAAGGATGCTGTCCACAAGTTCCTGCAGGAGCGTGACGGTCTGATGCTCGGCATCTGCAACGGCTTCCAGGCGCTCATCAAGCTCGGTCTGGTGCCGTTCGGTGAGATCGTGGATATGACGGACGAGTCTCCGACGCTGACATTCAACACGATCGCACGTCACCAGAGCATGATGGTCAACACACGCATCTGCTCGAACAAATCGCCGTGGCTGGCGGATTCGATGGTGGGTGATATCCACACCATCCCGATCTCGCACGGTGAGGGTCGCTTCGTGGCTCCTGCAAGCCTGATCCAGCGTCTTGCCGGCAACGGTCAGATCGCTACGCAGTATGTGGATGTCAACGGCAAGCCGACCATGGACATCCGCTATAATCCGAATACCTCGATGGCTGCGATCGAGGGCATCACTTCGCCGGACGGCCGTATCCTCGGTAAGATGGGTCACTCCGAGCGCAAGGGCACGGACATCTGCAAGAATGTGCCGGGTGCCAAGGATCAGCATATCTTTGAAAATGGCGTGAAGTATTTCCTGTAATCTGCGGCAAAGTGCGAAAAGAAGCCTCCCCTTTGGATAGGGGAGGCTTCTGTCAGTCAAAAAGCCCCCTCCCCGATGGGGAGGGGGTTGGGGGTGGGGTACACTCGTCATCCTTGCTTCGGGGGCGTTTCGCGGTTGAAATATAAACCAAAGAAAACGCCGCAGAGTCCGCCTAAAATATGCGTGAGCTGCGAAACAGAGTCATTCGCTGTGATGCCGGTCATGACCTCCTGGCCGATATAGATCACTGCTACAAGCAGCAGTGTCAGCGGGATCGAGCCGCTTTTGAACGAGGTACACGACGCTAAAATGATGAACAGGAACACGATGCCGCTCGCTCCGAGCAGTCCGCTGGTCGTCAGGATCAGATTGGCAGCGCCGCCGATCAGGGCTGTGACTGCCATCATGAGCATCAGCTTCTTGCTGCCGTATTTCTCCTCAAGCATGGGGCCGGCAAGCACGATCAGCGAGAAATTGCTGAAATAATGCGTCATGTCCTTATGGCCGAATATATAGGTGAACGCCCGGAGATACATCATCGGATCCGTGAGTGAGGTGCGGTAGCAGGTGAAGACCTTCATCGTGGAACTGCCGCCCGTTGCAAAGCCGAACATCAGCACGATGAAACACAGGATCGTGTAGGTGATGATGACGGGGGCGTTGAATACGATCTTCGGAAGGCGGAGCTTCGGTGCGTCAGATCTTGGAGTAGCCATAGCTGTTGACGATCGCATCGACCTTCACGCCGTCTGCACACTGCGGGCACTCGGACGGGATGGCCGTCTTGTACTCCGGCAGATCGCTGGTCGTGAATACGGCGTCGATCTTGATGCCCTCAAATTCCGGGATCGCACTGAAAATGGAGGCCACGCCTGCCAGCTTGCCGCTGTAGTACTTCAGGCACTCAATGCAGCGCTGGATGGACTTGCCGGTGGAAACAGAGGACATGAGCAGAAGAATGTCCTTGTTGTAGATGTCCTTCTGGAGATTGTCACGGAAGATCATCTGGTTGTTCATGTTCGTCTCCGGAGAGATCACGGCAATGTCGTCGCCGTCGTTCATGCCGCCGCCGTGCAGGCAGAGCTCACGAGCCAGGAATGCGCCGATCATCTCGGTGCCCTCAAAGCAGAGAATGGTGTCGAGATTCATGGAGCGTGCGTAGAATTTGGCCAGCTCTCTTGCGGCCTCACGGGCTGCACGATAGCGGGTCTTGATGGAGGTCATGTCTACGAAATAGTTGACATGGGAATGGTTCGTTGCAAAATGGCCGGGAATGACGCCCAGCTTGATGTCCCCGTTGCTCTTTGCGGTGATGTCGATCATTCTGTTTTCCATACAGTTTCTCCTGTGAAAGCGGTCTCTCACAGGCCTCCTTTCTTGTGTTTGAGATGTGCCGCCGGTGCATTGCTGCATAAGGTGACGTTATTATTATAGCAAATTTCCGCCGGAATGTCAACCGGAACGGGAAATTTTTTGACGCTGTCTCAGGAGAGGAGGGCTATTTCGTATGAAATTCAGAAACGCCGGAAGATATGCTTCCGGCGTTTCAGCTTGTCGATAAAGTCTGTTTTCTGGTGCAGGCCGCCCCCTCCGCCGCCATTCGGCGGCACCTCCCCCTTCGGGGGAGGGCTATATTGCGGGGTCTTCGGCCCCTGCCCCGAACCCTGCAAACCACTTTTTGACAGACTGAGCGCCGGAGAAAATCGCAGCTCTCCGGCGCATAGCTGATAACGTCAGCTCCCGTAGGTTTCCTCCGTGCAGCCACAGCCGGGACTGCTATCTGTTAACGTCTGCGGCGAAAATTCCTCCGCCGGGAAACGCATTCTGTCAAAGACAGCACAGGGCGTTTCCGGATCTGCTGTGCATTCCTTGGTCGGGATCGTGTAGTCATAGGTCGGCACAAGGATCGTGACCGGCCGGGTCAGCTCAATGACCGAGAACAGCCCCAGTGTCATGACGACTGTCCGCATGGTCTGCGGTACCGTATCGCCCGGACACTGCTTGCAGACAGAGCCGATCTTTGTCTCCAGCGCCAGCGGCGGCACGACCTGCACATTGGCGGTCGGCAGATTGACGACCTCGCAGCAGGCATCCGTGGTGCCGATGCTGCCGCCGTTGCTCGAAAAGGTCTGGGTATTGGATTCTGCGCCGAACAGAATGCTGCTCTTGCTGGTATAAAGCGTACCTGACATGAGCTGCGGTGTGTCGCAGGCGTGGTCATAGCAAAGCAGATCCACCCGGAATGTAAAGGTCAGGTCGATGTTATAGAACCCCCGGTTGAACGGCACCGGCTCGATCCGCATGCAGACATCCTGCACACGCACACATTTACATTTGACGAGCTGAACACTCGCCGGAAGTTCTCCTGCATCGAGAATGACCGGTACATTGTTCAGGCAGTCACGGTCAGAGCAGCTGTCGAACACCCGGCTCACCTTGACCGGAACGGCAGCCCCGGTTTCCTGCCGCGGCAGAGAATCGCCGGGAAAATTGGAATCGTAGCTCATAATAGCCCTCCTGTTCTGTACGTTAGG
>CAMNDR010000229.1 GCA_946535685.1 uncultured Clostridia bacterium
GTCATTCCACGCCGTCATGCCCTTCTCATTCATATCCATCACGCTCAGCAGCAGTGTCAGCGCCCCGGACAGTGCATCCGATGCAGCGATACCGGGCGTGCTCCCGTCCGTTTCGCCGTAAGGATAGAGCTCCGCCAGCCGCCGCAGCACCTTCCCCTGCTCACCCGGCAGCGGCAGGAGTGAGAGCAGCTCCAGCAACAGCGTAAGCGCATTCTTTCCAAGCTCCGGTGTCGAAGCATGTGCATTTTTCCCGTCCACATGCACATGCAGCAGTCCATGCGCATCCTCGTGCGCCGCAATGACCGTCCCCGGATATTCCTTCACTCTTGTCGCCAGGAACTGGTCGATCGTGACCCCGCAGAGCACCGCATCCGCCGATGCCGGCACCGCATTGACGACCTCGCCCGCCCTGAGCGAAACCACCCGGCTCTTGCCGTCCGTAAAATCAGCCTTCAGCCGCAGCCGGATCATGCCCTTTTCGAGCGTGATGACGGGATAATCGCCGTCCGGAGTGAAAACGAGCGGCGGCATCTCCCGGTGCTGCATGTAGTATTCCAGATCCTCCGAGCCGTTCTCTTCATCCGTCCCGAAGATCAGCCGCACGCCATGCCGCAGCGGGATCCCCAGCTCCCTGACCGCCCGCAGCGCATAGAGCGCCGCCACCGCCGGCCCCTTGTCATCCGACGTGCCGCGCCCGATGAGCCGGCCGCTGTCCGGATCCGCCGTCAGCGTAAACGGATCATGCAGCCAGCCCTCGCCCTCCGGCACAACATCCAGATGCGCAAGGATTCCGAGCTTTTCAGGTGCATCGCCCAGTGTTGCACTCCCCGCATACCAATCCGCATTGTCCGTTGCAAACCCATAGCTCCGGCATTTCTCCAGCATGATCTGCAGTGCCATTGCCGGTTCCTTACCGAACGGCGCATGCTCTGCAGGCTCCCCCAGCACGCTGCGCACAGCGACCAGCTCCGCCAGATCTCTGACCATTTCCTCCTGATGTGCCCCGATCCATGCATGGATCTGTTCCTGATACTGCATAATGACCTCCTTTTACAAAATCACGCCCCGATCAAGGGGCGTGATGCTGTACTCATTTTTCAATGATCTCATCATGATGCGCCTGCAGCGACTTCACGCCGAAGTGCTTGTTCTCCTTCAGCGTGCGGATACCCTCCGCAGAAGCCTTGGCCGCAGCCATCGTGGTGATATACGGGATTCTGTGCTTGATGGCAGCCTTGCGGATGTAGCTGTCATCGTGGCGGCTCTCCTTGCCGACCGGCGTATTGACGATCAGGTTGATCTCACCGTTGGCAATGCTGTCGCCGATATTCGGACGGCCGCCCTCATACATCTTGAAGATGCGCTCGCAGGGAATGCCCTCCGCCTGCAGCAGCTTCCAGCACTTGTGCGTTGCCAGGATCCTAAAGCCCAGCTCATGGAAGGTGCGTGCCAGCTCCGGCAGTTCGGGCTTATCCCGCTCGCAGACAGACAGCAGCACCGTGCCCTCGGTCGGGAGCTTGGTCTGTGTCGCCTCGATCGCCTTGTAGTAAGCCTCACCGAAGGACTCGGAAATGCCGAGCACCTCGCCGGTCGAACGCATCTCCGGTCCGAGCAGCGGATCGACTTCCGGGAACATATTGAACGGGAACACCGCTTCTTTGACGCCGTAGTGCTTGATGATCTTGTCCTTGAGCGCCGGCACCGGAGAAGGCTTGCCGGTCAGCGAGGACGTGATGATCTGGGTTGCAATCTGTACCATATTGATCGAGCATACCTTCGATACGAGCGGCACCGTTCTGGATGCTCTCGGGTTCGCTTCAAGCACATAAACCGTATCGCCCTCAATGGCATACTGCATATTCATCAGACCGCAGACGCCCATCTCCACAGCGATCTTGCGGGTGTAATCCTTGATGGTAGCGATCTGTGCATCCGTCAGGTTCTTGGACGGCAGGATGCAAGCGGAGTCGCCGGAGTGAACGCCGGCAAGCTCAATGTGCTCCATCACCGCCGGTACAAAGCAATGTTTACCGTCAGAAATGGCATCTGCCTCGCACTCGGTCGCATGGTTCAGGAACCGGTCGATCAGGATCGGTCTGTCCGGTGTCACGCCGACCGCAGCGCTCATATACACGCGCATCATCTCGTCATCGTGTACGATCTCCATGCCCCGTCCGCCGAGTACATA
This sequence comes from uncultured Clostridia bacterium, assembly GCA_946535685.1. Lineage (GTDB taxonomy): Bacteria > Bacillota > Clostridia > Oscillospirales > Ruminococcaceae > UBA3855. The sequence continues at coordinate 2,189 of CAMNDR010000229.1, forward strand.
GGAAGGCCGAACCATGACCGGATAGCCGATCTTGTTGGCGATCTCCAGCGCTTCCTCCACATTGACCGCCATGCCTGCCTCGGGCATCGGAATGCCAAGCTTCTCCATCATGGCACGGAAGTGATCTCTGTCCTCCGCCAGGTCAATGGTCTCCGGGCTGGTGCCGAGGATATTGACGCCGTACTTCTTCAGATCATTTGCCAGATTCAGCGGTGTCTGACCGCCGAACTGAGCGATCACGCCGACCGGCTTTTCCTTCTCATGAATGGAAAGCACATCCTCCAGCGTCAGCGGCTCGAAATAGAGCTTGTCGGACGTATCGTAGTCCGTGGAAACTGTCTCCGGATTGCAGTTGACGATGATGCTCTCAAAGCCGAGCTTCTTGAGCGCCAGCGCCGCATGCACGCAGCAGTAGTCGAACTCGATGCCCTGCCCGATTCTGTTCGGGCCTCCGCCGAGGATCATGATCTTCGGCTTCTCGGTATTGCACGGGGACTTGTCCTCAGAGAGGTGATAGGTCGAATAGTAGTAAGCCGCATCCTGCGTACCGGAAACATGAATGCCCTCCCAGGCCTCACGGATCCCGGCTGCATAGCGTGCATTGCGGATCTCCTCCTCGCTCACTTCAAGGAGCTGGCTCAGATAGCGGTCAGAGAAGCCGTCGAGCTTCGCCTGACGCAGCACAGAAGCCTCCGGCACAGCGCCCTTCCTGGCGAGGAGCGCTTCCTCCTCCTCCACAAGCTCCTTCATCTGCTGCAGGAAATAGTGCTTGATCTTGGTCAGCTCATAGATCTCGTCAATGGTCGCACCCTTGCGCAGTGCCTCATAAATGACGAACTGCCGTTCACTCGTCGGATAGTGCAGCATGCCCAGCAGCTCATCCTTGGACTTCTCATGGAAATCCTTCGCAAAGCCCAGACCATAGCGTCCGGTCTCCAGCGAACGGATGGCCTTCTGGAAGGCCTCCTTGTAGGTCTTGCCGATGCTCATGACCTCGCCCACGG
>CAMNDR010000230.1 GCA_946535685.1 uncultured Clostridia bacterium
GCAAGCAGATGTGCCGCCAAGCCGTCAGGCGGGCTTTGTGCGGTGTTGCCTTAAGATAAAGAGCGGCTACTGGCGGCGCAGCCATGCACGCAGACCGGTCTTGTCTTCCAGCCAGACATCCCGGTAGGCGCCGAAGCCGCCGAGTGTCAGGATGCTGTCCTCATCGGAAAGCGTGAATACGAGCATATCACCGGAAGCCTCATAGGGCAGTTCGCTTGCGATCAGATAGTCCACGCTTTCGCAGCGGATACCGGCTTTGTCGAGCGCTGCCTGCACGGCCGTCTTCACGCTGTCCGGGTCGAGCGCATCGGCCGCCGTCATGACCTCGGCGCCGTCGATCAGGAGTGTCTCCTTGCCGGGTGTATCGGACTGGACGATATGCAGCACATCCTCCAGGCCGTCGGCGGTCAGGCGCAGGACGGTCAGTTCTGCCGTGTAGGAATCTGTCCCGTACATGAAGTGATCGGCTACCAGCAGGTCACCCTGCCGGTAGATCCGGGTGGAACAGCCCGGAAGCGTCCGGCTTGCAAGCGGGGTGCAGGTGTTATCCCCGATGCGGTAGCTGTCGAGGACGAGCGTCGTGCGCTCCGCACGGATGGTCAGGAGCACCGGCGTGCCGCCAAAGTCCTGCACGAAGGCACCGACGATGCCCTGTGCACCGTGGGGCAGCTCCGGCTCGATGCCCTTGTATCTATGCCACGCCAGATCATAGGTGGCGCCGGGATCCGACAGCCCGCAGGCCGGGATCAGTTCGGTGCGCAGAAAGCGGCGGGCGATTTCTTCCGGCGAGTCTGCCATCTGTTCTCTTGGCAGACCGGTGAAGTCGATGCCGAAGGCGGTGCTGTCATCAGAGAAACGATCAGATAAATCATGGCGGAAGATATCCTTCTGCTCCTGGATCATGCCGGAAACAGTGCGGATGGCGTTAGAGGAATAGCTGATGTCCGTCAGCGCCTCGGTTTCCGGGATGCGGACACCGCCGCTGCGCAGGGCATCACAGGAATGCGCTGCAAGCTCTCCGAACGGGCTCAGACGATCCTCGACACCGGGCTGATCCATTTTAAGCTCCTGCGGCACACCGTTGATCGTATAGCTGACATTGCTGTGGTCTTCACTGCGGGCATATCCGAGCACGGCTGTTTCTTCAAAGCCGCTGTCTGTGGCTCTGAGGACAGCATAACGCCTGTGCAAGGCATAGGCATCGCTGCCGTTTACAAGCAGCAGATCATCCTGCAGTGAGAGATGCACCAGTGCGGCGGGCTGATCTGCCGCCGAACAGCAGGTATAGCTGTAAGCAAGCCTGTAGCCTTCGCCGGTGAGCATGTAGAGGTCGAGGAGGCATGCTGTTTCATCCTGCCGGACGATGAGCAGATCGGGCGTGCCGTCGCCGGTGAAGTCCTGCTCCACGGCGCTGAGGATGCCCTGTGCGGATGCGGGCGGCGCCTGCTTCGGGCTGTAGGGTGTGAGTTCGGACAGGCCATAGAGGGGGACGAGCGCATCCTGGAGATAGTGCATGGCTTCGGAGGGCGGGGCTGTGGGCTTCTCTGTGGGGGCTTCTGTTACAGCGGGTACCTCAGCGGTCTCCCCGGCGGTGACATCGGCCACGGGAACAGTCTCCGGCACTGCATCCGGGGTGCTGCGCTCCGTCCCGGCGCTGCATCCTGTCAGGGCGAGGACGAGGAGAAGCGGAAGAAATGGTTTCCTATTCATGGTTTTGCTCCTTTCTGCTGCATACTGGCAGCGGTCACTGTGCGAGCTTGTCCCGCAGGCCGGTATAGTCATTGAACCGGACATTGCTCTCCTCATCAGAGGTGGTGTCAAAGAGTTTCGTCTTTCCCTCGATCTGCGGGTAAATGCCATAGCTCAGATCCATATCCTCTGACCAGCCTGCCTGTACGCTGACCGGATCCAGACCGGCATCCTGCAAGCACTGCATGGCCGCCTGCTCAATATCCGGCTGCGGATCAGTATTCTCTGTGTCAGAGTAATTGAGCTGGACGGAGCCATTGACATTCAGCGAAACACTACCGGGAACACGGAAGCCGGAAAGCTCACAGAGCGTGTTGATGCCGCCATCCGTGGCGGAAAGAGCGATGAAGGCATTGCCGTAGCTGCTGCATCCGGGCAGCGCCATGGAGCTGTACTCCACGATCACTTTGCCGTTCTTGATGCTGATTTCCGGGGTGATATCCACGCTCTGGCTGCTCTCAATCGAATAGCTGCCGATCATGCGGCAGGTGTCATCGGCAATCGTGTAGAAATCCAGGTCGATGCGATAGCCCCTCGACACAACCGTCAGCAGCTCCGGTACGCCGTCACCGCTGAAATCCTCCACGGCTGCGCTGATGATGCCCTGGGTGGACTGCGGCGGCACAAGCTCTCCGCAGGTCGGGGAGGCCATCTCCCAGTTGATGGCCAGATACGTCTGCAGGTCAGAAAGCCCCTCCTGCGGGATCAGCTCATCCCGGATAAAGCGATAGGCGATGTCCTGCGGATCAGCAGCTTCTGTCGGAGCAGCTGTGGGGGCTTCGGCCGCAGATTCGCCGGTGAGCTTTTCATAGAGATGCGTATGATCCTGGAACCACTGCTGGTCGGTGCCCTCTACGTTCCGGATCTCCCAGACAGGCTCGGCATCGGTGAGGGTAATATCCAGCCGCTTGAATCCGGCAGGTTTCTCTGCCTGATGATAATCTACAGAATTATACCGAACGCCAGCTGCCTGCAGCTTTTGTTCTACAAGCGGAACAATATCTTCTGCGGCTGTTTCATGCGGATCCAGATGAATCGTGTCACCGTGGTCGAAATTGTAGTACATCTTATCGACGCCCTCATCACGGTGATAGCTGAAAAAGACGGATATATAACTGTCATCTTCTTTCAGATGCTGCGCTTCAAAACTTGTCAGATGCCGCGCTTCAAAACTCGTCCACAGCTCATCGATCTCGTATACGTCCTTGGGTGCCCGATACAAGCGGTCATGCGCAAGATCCGGGCTTTCCTGGTAGGCAAAGGTGTTCTGCAGCACAAGCAGATCGTCCTGCAGGAAAATGCCGGGGGCAAAGTCCAGGTTGGTCTCACGGTAAGTCGTGGGTAAGCTGCCGCGCAGTGTATACGTATCACCGACAAGAGCATAAACTTCGCAGATGAGCTTCATTCCCTCTATTCGGACAATCACCATTTCCAGGGTGCC
>CAMNDR010000231.1 GCA_946535685.1 uncultured Clostridia bacterium
CATCACATTCAGGCTGTGGCTCATACCGGGCAGAAGCCGTCTGCCCGCCTGCACCGTGCAGATGTACTTCACATGCGGTTTCCATGTGATCCCGTAAGCCTGCAGGCATTTTTTCAGCACGCCAAGGTCAAACAGCGCATTGTGCGCCACAAGGATCCCGCTGCTCATGACCGGGGCGATCTTTTCCCAGAGCGCCGCGAAATTCGGCGCACTGCGCACCGCATCCGCATCAATGCCCGTGAGCTGCGTATTGAACCGGTCAAAATGCGTCTCCGGATCCACCAAGGATGCATAATTGGCCACGATCCTGCCTTCTCTGACCGCCGTAATACCGATCGAGCTCATACGGTCATTGGCACGGTTCGGCGTCTCTACGTCGAATGCAATATAATTGTACTGCTTCATTGCGGCTCCCAGATGCCCTGCTGCCGCAGTCCTGTTGCAGCGGCTTCCCGTGCCAGCATCTCCAGCTCCTCCGCAGTCAGCGTGATCTGCATGGCAGCGGCTAATTTCTCTGCATGGGAAGGCTTCGTGATGCCGACGATCGGGACAGCGCCCTTCCCGATGACCCAGAGGATCGGGATCTGTGACGGGTCGATCTGGTACTTGCCGGCGAGCTTCTGCATCCTTTTCAGCAATCCGCCGATCTTCCGGAATTTACTTTTCGGAAAGGCAAAATTCCGCATCGAGAACGTCGGAAAATGATGCTCTGCATCATAATGCCCCGACAGCGCCCCCTGTTCGAGCACCATGTAGGCATAGTACGTGATCCCTCTTGAATTGCAGTAATCAATGATCGGCTGCTGGTCGTTGCGCAGCAGGCTGAAATGATTCTGCACCGCCCCGAGCGACAGCCCCTCCTTGGCAAGGAGCACCTGCGCATGCTTGATATGCGAGAGCGACACATTGGAAAGCCCGAGCGAACGGATCCTCCCATCCTTCATCAGCGGGACAGCCTCCTTCAGATTCTCCGCCAGATGATGCGGCACATGGATCCAGAACAGATCCGCCGATTCCCGCTTCAGGCGCTGCATGCTGTCCTCAAACGACTGCACGAGCGCACCGCTTTTATACTTCTTGTCCGGCATGAATTTGGTCGAGAGGAAGATATCCTTCCGCTCACCGGTCAGCTCTCCGAGCAGTGTCTCACAAGTTCCCATGCCGTAAACAGCCGCCGTATCCCACCGCAAAAAGCCGTTTGCGACTGCAGTTTCATACGACTGCCGCAGCACAGCCGGATCCTGCTTGCTGCCGAATATGACCGAGGAGCCGTTTGCGCCGGTTCCCCACGCCCATGTTCCGATCATGAGCTGTTCCTTGATGGTTTCCGTGTTCATGGTTCCATTCGCCTCCGTTTTCTGAAAGATTTGCTTTCATTATAGCACAGCATTCTGAAAAAAGCAAGCCCTTCGAGGTGCTGATTCATCCGCAACGCAGCACAGACAGTCAATAACCGGTGATGGCACTGCTGGAGTGCCCCAACAATGTCAACAATCAGCAGGTGCAGGGCTGCATCAGCAGTTTCATCCGTGCCGGGGATCCTGCAGAACAGTCCGTTCCGGCGGATAGAGCACATGCTCCTCAGAATAGCGGTTCCGGTACCGGAACGGAGTCATGCCGGTGATCCGGCGAAAGGCGGCTGTGAAGGCGCTTTGCGAAGAAAAGCCGAGGGAATCGGCGATCTCTGCGATGGAAAAATCAGAGAAGGTCAGGATGTTCTGTGCCGTGGTGATCTTTGCCTGCAGGATATAGGCCTTGATCGGCATGCCCATCTCCCTGGAAAAGAGCTTGGAGAGATAGCTCGGATGCAGATGCTCATGCTCTGCCGCCATCTGCAGGGTCAGCTTGCCGCCGAGACTGCGGTAGATATAGTCGATCGTGCGGCGCACATGGAGCGATGCGCTGTTCTCCTTGCGGATCTCCGCCATGCGCTCTGCAAAGTCGAGCATCATCGCTCCGGTCAGCTCGATCAGCTCCTCCGGCTCCCGGCATTTGTCGCAGCGGCGGATGTAGATGTCGCTGAGCGTATAGGCAATGTTGTGCTTCATCCCGCCGTCAATGCAGATGCGGGCGATGATGCCGGCGCCGATCACAAAATGATACTGGTTATTGCGCAGCAAATTGTCCGAGAGCGTACCCTTGCCGTCATAGTAATGCAGGCGGATCTCCTCGAAATTCTCACGCACCTTCTCCACATCGCCGTTTTTAATGTCGTCATATCGGGCAAATTCGCTCCCGATCTCCGTCCGCTGGAAATTCTCCTCGATCTGGACGAACAGCCGGTAGTTGAGCTCCCGGTTGGTATTCATGTACATCGCCTCCGCTGATAGTCTCACTATAATCATACCATGTTTTTGATAAAAAAGCAATGGTTTTGATAGATATTTCTCCTGCGGTGGTATATAATAACATCAATCTGAAACGGAGATGATATCTATGAACGGAACCATTGATTTTACGCAGGGCAAGGCAAGCCGTGTGATCCTGCAGTTTTTCTTTCCGATGCTGGCGACCGGCATGCTGCAGCAGTTTTATTCCTTCGCAGATACGGCGATCGTCGGCAGAGGACTTGGCGACGATGCCCTTGCTGCGGTCGGGAACATGTCCTCGCTGTGCTTCCTGATCGTCGGCTTCTCGATCGGGCTGTCAAACGGCTTTGCCGTGCTCGTGGCACAGAGCTTCGGTGAAAGGAACTATGTGCTGCTGCGGCAGACACTTTCTGCCATGATCCGGCTGGCAGTGATTCTGACGGCTGTGCTGACGGCACTGAGCATTGCTTTTCTCAAGCCGGTGCTCCTGCTGCTGCAGACGGATGCAGGCATCCTGCAGGACAGCCTGGTCTATGGCTATATCCTGTTCGGCGGACTTGCGGCAACGATCCTGTATAATATGAGCGCCGGTGTGCTGCGCTCGCTCGGAGACAGCCGGACACCGCTCGCAGCGATCGTGATCTCGTCCATCCTGAACATTCTGCTCGACTGCCTGATGATCTTTGTCCTGCATACCGGCGTCTGGGGCGCAGCGGCGGCAACGATCGCCTCGCAGGTCGTTTCGGGACTTGTCTGCCTGAAGCGTCTGAGCAGCATCGACATTCTCAGAAAAGAAAGCGATGAGACAAAGCCGGATGCAAGGCTCTATGTCCCGCTCCTGAAAAACGGCATCCCGAT
>CAMNDR010000232.1 GCA_946535685.1 uncultured Clostridia bacterium
CTGCCCTGGCGGCGGCTTCGATCTCCTCCCGGGTCGCATCGGGCTTTCCATAGGCAATATTTTCTGCGACTGTGCCTGTAAAGATCCATGTCTCCTGCAGCACCATGCCGAACTGCCCCCGCAACGCATCCCGCTGCAGATCCCGGGTGTCTGTGCCGTCCAGATAGATCCCGCCGCTCTGCACTTCATAGAACCGCAGCAGCAGGTTGATGACCGTGGACTTGCCGCAGCCCGTCGGCCCCACAATGGCAATGCGCTGCCCCGGTCGGATCTCCGTGGAAAAATGTCGGATCAGCGGCTTTTCCGGGAGATAGGAGAAGCTGATATCCCGCAGCTCCACCGCGCCTCTGGTCTGCAGCGGAACGGCTGCATCCGCATCGGACGGCTCGGATTGTGCATCGAGCACCTCGAACACCCGCTGTGCGCACGAAACCGCATTCTGCAGCTCTGCGATCACACCGGAGATCTCGTTGAAGGGCTTGGTATATTGATTCGCATAGGACAGGAATGAGGCGAGGCTGCCGACGCTCATTGCACCGATCCAGGAAATGGCACCGACAGTGCCGAGTGCGCCGACAGTGCCGACCGCCGCATAGATCAGTCCATTGACAAACCGGGTCGAGGGATTGCTGATGGATGCGTAGAATGTTGCACGCCGTCCGGCTGTGCCCAGCGCGTCATTGAGCTGTGTGAACCGTCCGACTGCCCGTTCTTCGTAGGCAAATGCGCGCACGATACCCGGATTCCCGACCAGTTCCTCGGTCAGTGCGCCGATATCGCCCCGCAGTCTGGATTGCCGCGCAAAGGAGCTGTGCGAGAGCGCCGTGATCTTTGCCGCCACAAACAATGAGATCGGTGTCATAAGGACGACGAGCACCGTGATCTTGACATTGATCGTCAGCATGAAAATAAGCGTGCCGAGGATCGTGACAACGCCTGTAAATAGCTGGGCAAAGCCCTGCAGCAGGCCGTCTGAGAGGATCTCGATGTCGGAGATCACCCTTGCGATGATGTCGCCCCGGGGATTGCGGTCGATATAGGAGATTGGCACAGTACCGAGTTTTTCCATGACTTCCGTGCGCAGGTCCTTGACTGTCCCGAAGGCAAGACGGTTGATGCACAGTCCTTCGAGCCACTGAAACAGGGCTGAGATGATGACTGTGATCCCCAGTATCAATGCGATTTTTGCGAGACCATGAAAATCTACCTGACCGAAAGTGACTGCCATATCCACAGCTTTGCCGATCATGACCGGCACGATCAGCGAAAGGGAAATGCCGATCAGGGTGCAGATGACAGTCAGGATCAGGTAATGCCGATAGGGTTTTGTGTAGGTCAGGATCCGTAAAACGGTTGCTTTCATAGCAGCACCCTTTCTATAAGGAAAGCCGCTGAATGGCCAGCGGCTGTGTGTTTAGGAAACACCGCACATAGCTGGTGGTGCAGATGCGCCGCCAAGCCGCCAGGCGGGCTTTGTGCGGTGTTGCCTTTATTTGTTCAGAATGGACTGCCGGTAGATGCGCCGGTAGGCTGTCGGTGTCATGCCGACGTGGCGTTTGAACTGACGCATGAAATAGACATCCGTTTCAAATCCGCTCTGCTGGGAAACAGCGGCGATCGGGTCGTCGGTCGTCTCAAGGAGCCGCTTGGAGCAGGCGATGCGGCTGGCGATCACGTCCTGTGTGCAGGTCGTACCGAAGGCGGCCAGATAGATCTTGTGGAAATACGGCCGGCTGATGCCGAGATCCTCACAGATGTCCTGGATAAACCAGCTCTCCTCCGGGTGCTGGTAGATCCTGTGCCGCAGTGAAGTCAGCTTGTCATAATGCGGCACCTCTGCTGCACGGGAGACGGTGCCGTCCGATGCTTCCCACAGCAGACAGAGCAGCAGGCGCAAAGCGTGGCTGCCAATGGCTTTTCCGGATTCTGTTGTCGCAGTCTGCGCCTCAAAGAGCAGCTTCCAGATCTCCTCAATGGCAAGCGGTCTTGCCAGTGTGTGAACTTCCTTCATGCTGAAGCCCCGTTCATGGATCAGATTCATATAGTTTTCCGACAGATGCAGATGCATGTGGCGGATATAGGCCGTGCCCTGCGGCTCGATACAGATCCGCTCTTCCTCAAAGGGATGGATCAGAAAGGTGAAAGGCTGCATATAATACTGTCTGTCATTGACACGGATGGTAGATTTACTTCCACACAGGAGCAGAAACATATCATTGCTCTGGGTCTTGGTAGAAAAATGGAGCGTGCCTGGCTGATTTTGTTCGCCGCATTCGATCAGACAGACATCATTGGATTGGAGCATACAATTTCCCTCTTTCATGGCAGCCGGCTTTCCCCTTGTCTGCAGATGAACCTGTGCAGTTTCGCTCTTGGGAGTCTCTGTATATCTGCAGCCGGATCTGCGTGGATTCTTTCAAGATAGCGCTGATTGATTTGTAAACCTGCAGCGGGGCAGGGGACTTTACGATCCCCGAAGCACTGCAGTTACAAGTTTATCAGAGTTTTCCGTACTATTATCATACTACATTTTTGTCTTTTTGTCAACCGTTCACCATATATTTTTTACAATTCATGGAAGAACATCGGGAAACAGGTGCAATGTCTTGAAGGGGCTTGACTTTTCCTGCATCATCGTGTATAATATTGGTAGTTATGCAAGTGGCAAAAAATACCACAATGGCAATTTTCGGGACATTTCAGTGCCATCAATGAATATAAAATGTCAGTTTATGGGAGGGAAGGCAGTATGCCGTCAGAAACTTTTTTCCGTTTGTCGGATTCCAAGCAGGAGCGCATCGTACAGGCGATCAAGGATGAAGTCGCAAGAGTGCCTTATGAGGATTTTTCCATCGGCAGCGTGATCCGTGCGTGTGGGATCTCCCGCGGGAGCTTTTACCAGTACTTCCGCAACAAGGAGGACGTGTTTTACTTTCTGATCTCCGATTACCAGAAACAGATCGTGGAGGATATGATCGCTTCGCTGCAGGAGAATGACGGGGATCTGTTTGCGATGTTCGATCATGCGTTCCGCCATGCGGTACGGCTTCTCTGCTATAAGGATTCCAGATCCTTCCGGCACAATCTGTTCTGCAACATGCAGCTTTTTGATGTCATCTGGAAGCAGGAGGGCTATGCACGGGAACGGATTC
>CAMNDR010000233.1 GCA_946535685.1 uncultured Clostridia bacterium
CGGCTCCGGCAAGACGACCACCATCCGCTCGATCCTCAACATGGCAAAGACCGACAGCGGCAAGATCACCGTATTCGGGCTTGATTCCATGACGGATTCCATCGCCATCAAGGAGCGCCTCGGTGTGGTATTTGACAGCCTGTACTTAGCGGAGCACCTGAATGCAAAGGTGATCGAGCAGCAGCTCAGACCCTTCTATAAGGACTGGGACAGCAAGGAGTATCACCGGCGCCTGGAGGATTTCGACCTGCCGCTTGACAAGCCGGTCGGGGATTTTTCCAAGGGCATGAAGATGAAGTTCATGATCGCCATTGCGCTCTCGCATCATGCGGAGCTCATCATCCTCGATGAGCCGACCAGCGGTCTGGATCCGGTCGCCCGTGATGAGCTGCTCGACATCCTCGCTGAATACATCGAGGACGAGAACCGGGGCGTGCTCTTTTCCACGCACATTACTGCCGATGTCGAGCGCATTGCCGATTATGTGACCATCCTCCACAACGGCAAGGTCTGGTACACCGGCACCAAGGATGAACTGACCGATGAATATGCCGTGCTCAAGGGCGCCGAGGAGGATATCCCCGCCGGCCTGAAGGAAAAGCTCATCGGCTTCCACGGCTACCGCAACGGCTTTGAGGCGCTCATCCACAGAGCCGATCTGGCCGGGCTGCCGGATACGCTTGAGCACGAGAAGGCAAGCATTGACGAGATCCTCGTCTACATCGCAAAGGAGGATAAGCATGAAAGACATTCTGAACATTCTGCGGTTTGATTTTCTGACCGTGAAAACTGCCGGTCTTGCGGTGTGGGTCACACTGTTCTGTGTATGTGCTTTGTTCTCGCTGTTCTTCGGGCCGCTCATAGCGATCTTCCTGGCGATGGCACCAATCGGCTTCCTTGTGCCGCTTTCGGGCGTTGCTGATAAAAGCGGCTTCAACAAGCTCTATGGCATCCTTCCCGTGAACCGGAAGAATATCTCCCGGGGACGCATCCTCTTCATCTATCTGGTGCAGTTCCTCACGGAGCTGATTTCGCTGGCGGTCATGTGGCTTTCCGGCAGGCTCAGTCTCTATCAGATTTTCCCGAACCAGAACAGCGCGACCATGCAGATGATCGCCAACGGCTTCCCGCCTTCGATGGACGAGTATTCCTACTGCGTCTATGTCTTTGCAGCGGTGTTCCTGTTGGCGGCATACCTCGAAATGATGGGACAGATCTTCGGGCGGGAGAACGATATGAAGGTCATCATGATCACAATGGTCGTGATTACGGTACTTGGCTGGGGCTTTTTGCAGTTGGCGAATATGGATTATTTTCCGGCGTTCAACATAGACAGGATCTTCAACATGACCGATCCGGAGAAGCTGCGGCTGTGCATCGCCATCAACTGCATCGTTCCGGCGGTGGCAGGGCTTTTTGCGGAGATCACGGCAGCCGTTACATCCCGGCGTGAGCTGTAAAGGAGGGAGATTCTATGAAACTGAACTGGCAGACGATACGGGAGGTCATCCGAGTTGATCTCCTCACCATGCGGGGCGGGAAAAAGAACGGTGCTCTGGTCGCTGTGCTCATTTTTCTTGCCTTCTGTCTTACGGCAGGTTTTATGATCTCGCCGCTTGCGTCGCTGTATCTCCCGTTTGTTCTGGGCGGCTTCTTTGTGCCGACGCTGTTCCACAATGAAATGAAATACCACAGCGAAAAGATGTGGAGCCTTCTCCCGATTCAGCGCCGTGACCTTGTGAATGCACGGTTTCTGCTCTCCTACGGGCTGTATGCGGCGGTCTCCCTTGCGGTCTATCTGCTGATGCTGCTGTCCATGAGGCTGGAGCTCTGGTACAGGGTTTCGGATGGGGATATGATCGACATCATCAGTTTTACTGCAAAGGGCATGGGCATGAGCAAAATGGGCTTCTTCAATATGGTTTATTTTGCTGCTGTGACCACAGGCATGATCTTTATGGGGTCAACGCTGCGGAAATACTTCCGGGATCCGGAGGCGCTGAGAACCCAGATGAACCTTGGCGCCAAGGGAAAGGGCAGGATCGGCAGCAAAAAGGAGATCATCGCCGCTATGGTCATCCTGGGGCTGTTCATTGTCGGTGCCCTGGCGGTGACCGGCATCCTGCCGATCATTCCGGCGATCATTCCGGTGACGTATGTATTCCGTCAGCTTGCGGGTGCAGCAGACGGGGTCATCTTCGGTGTCATTCTGCTGACGGTCGCTGTGTTCCAGGTCATGGTGTACTATGTCGGGACGCTGATCGACTATGATAAACGGGAATTATAAGGGGGCATGGCTATGAAACAGATCATCAGACGCATGGCAGCGGGATTCTGTGCAGGACTTCTGCTGATGTTCGGCACGCTTCCGGCGGCTGCGGCGGAGGAAGCGCAGGCGCAGCAGGAGGAGGCATGGAAGCTCCCCTCCGGCCTGACCATTGAGGAGATGGACAGGGAGATCCAGAACTATGTCAGTGAAGCAAGCGGCAGCAGCGGCGATGTCTACGGCGCAGCGATCTTCGGCGTGTTCCGGGGCGATGAGATCCTGTACACCGGCTATTTTGGTGACACGGACAAGGCACAGCACATTGCAGCCAACGAAAACACCTGCTTTGAATGGGGCAGCATCACCAAGACCTTCATCTGGGTGAGCGCCTTCCAGCTCTATGAGCAGGGAAAGCTCGATCTGGAGCGGGATGTGCGGGACTATCTGCCGGCGGATTTCTTTCAGCATCTGTCCTATGATGAGCCGATCACGATGCTCAATCTCATGAACCACGACGCCGGCTGGCAGGAGACCGTGCATCCGCTCATGAAAATGGATGCACAGCGCATCGGTTCGCTCAAGGAGGAGCTGCAGTATCTGGAGCCGGCGCAGATCAATCGTCCCGGCGAGGTCGTTGCCTATTCCAATTACGGCGCAGGCGTGGCAGGCTATGTGATCGAGTGCATCACGGGCGAGCGCTTCTGCGACTATGTGCATGAGCATATCTTCGAGCCGCTCGGCATGGAGCATACGTCAGTGGATGCGGCACATACCGACAATCCGTGGGTGAAGGCGCAGCGTGACAGGATGCATTCCTATTCGTTCTCGGCATTTCTGGACAATGCGATCGACAATGGCACCGATACCGGCTA
>CAMNDR010000234.1 GCA_946535685.1 uncultured Clostridia bacterium
GGCTTGTGCAGTTCAAGCCCTCGCTTCTGGCCAGCCTCATCGCCGGGTTTTCTCTGGGTATGGTGTGGCACGCACTGTTTGCGGTGGGTTCTGTGATCTACATTTATACTGTCATGATGAAAAAGCTCGCAGGCTATACGAATTCCATTATCAAGCGCATCCGGGCCGGGGAAAAGATCTCGGAGATGAATCTGCGTCCCGTCTCTGAGCTGCCTTACCAGAAGCCGACCAAGATCGAGATCATGCTGTATCAGACGATCTATCTGTTCTATCTGCATATCAATGGAAGGATCAACGAGATGTCCCCGGTCATTGCCGAAATGACGGACTATTACCGCAACCATGAGGAATACAATTCTGCCGAGATACTGAGCTATATGTGGCTCATTTTCTGGTACTCCCGCTATGATCTGCAGCCGCAGACCGCCAAGATCTTTTATGACCGTGTGTCCGGGGTTCTGCTCACAGACCCGGATGCCAATTCCAAGCGGGTGCTGGGGTATTATGCATTCGGGATCGAGGGCGACATCAGCAAGGCGCAGCAGTATGTCACCGAGGGGCTGGCAGTGGTGGATCAGTTCTCCCTGCCCGGTGAGGAACGTGAGATGGAGCGTCAGCTTTTGCTCGAATTACAGGGCTTTATTGACAAGCAGCGCAACCAGACGCAGGGGATTCCGCTATGAAGCTGACATTTATATTGCCGGCGATCGGCAAGAAGCCGGGAAAGAAGTACATCGGAACGTGGAAAATGGAGCCGCTGACCATTGCGCAGCTCCAGGCGCTCACGCCGCCGGAGATCGAGACCGAGCTCTTTGATGACCGGGTCGAGCTGATCGACTATGAGACGCAGACGGATCTCGTGTGCATTACCGTCGAGACCTACACGGCGAAGCGCTCCTACAGGATCGCTGCACGCTTCCGGGAGCGGGGGATTCCCGTGGTGATGGGCGGGTATCATGCGACGCTCTGCCCGGAGGAGGCGGAGCTGTACTGCGACAGCGTCATCGTCGGAAATGCAGAGACCGTCTGGGCGCAGATGCTGCAGGATGTGCGGCAGGGAACGCTGAAACGGCGCTATTCCGGAGAAACGGCCGAGTATGACATCCAGCCGGACAAGCGCATTTTCAAGGGAAAGCCCTATCTGCCAGTCTCGCTTGTGGAGACCGGGCGGGGCTGTATCCATCACTGCGAATTCTGCTCGATTTCGCAGTTTTACTGCAGCCGCTACTATGCACGGAGCCATGAACTGATCCTCGATGATCTGCGCCGATCCGAGCATAAATACACGTTCCTCGTGGATGACAATCTGGTCGCAGACCGCCGCAATGCACTGCGGCTGTTTGAGGAGATCACGCCTCTGAAAAAGAAGTGGGCAGGGCAGGGGACGCTCACGATCGGGCGGGATCCGGCGCTGCTCAAAGCCATGAAACAGAGCGGCTGTGAGGTGATTCTCATTGGCTTTGAGAGCCTGAACAAGGAGAACCTGCAGCAGATGAACAAGAGCTTCAACTATGCGCTCGGCGAGCGGGACGAGCTTGTGCAGCGGGTGCATGATGCCGGGATCGGCATCTATGCGACATTTGTGTTCGGGTATGACAATGACGATGAGCAGACCATCGAGGATGCGCTTCGTTTCGCCCAGAAGCATAAGTTTTACACGGCTGCATTCAACCACCTGCTCCCGTTTCCGAATACGGCGCTCTATGACCGCCTGAAAGCCGAAAACCGCCTGATCTATGACAAATGGTGGCTTGCGGAGGGCTACAATTACGGCGAGCTTGCCTTTCATCCGAAGCGGATCAGCGCCGAACGCCTGAGCCAGTGCTGCCGGGATGCCCGCAAGGAATTTTCCGGCACGAAAACCGTGCTCAGCCGTGGATTTGCGTCACTTGGCCGGACAAGTCCGCTGCTCTGGGGGCTGTTCTGGGGCATGAATCTGCGCATCGGCGGAGAGGTGGATCAGAAAATGCATGTCCCGATCGGAGAGAACCTTGATGAACTTCCAAAATAATCGCTATACACTGCGCTTTTCAACACCTGCAGATGACGCGGGCATCACGGAGATCTTTACCGCCGGCAGCTTTCCGGGCGGACTTTCGGTGCAGTATCTGCGGCCGCAGCCGCATGCGTCTTTCTCGGCGGACGGCGATGCATCCCGCATGATGGTCATTGTCGATCATGCGCAGGATGAACGGATCGCCGCTGTCGGCGGGGCGGTTGTCCGCACGGAGTACCTCGCAGGCAAGCCGCAGAAAACGGCCTATCTGACCGGGCTCAAGATCCATCCGGATTATCAGAAGCAGATCTTTTTCATCGCCAGGGCATATCAGTTCCTGCGGGAGCATCTGCAGGACTGTGCCTGCTGTTACACGACCATCCTTGATGACAATCAGCAGGTGATCGCCATGCTGGAGAAGAAGCACCGGAATATGCCAGAATATCGCTATATCGGGCATTATATGACATACTGCTTCCACGGCGGAAAGCACCTGCTGTCCCTGACGCAGGAGGCAGCGCCGCCGCCGGCATATGACCTCACGCCTGTGAAGCGCTATCCGGGATCTGGTACGGGACGCAGCTATGCCTACCGGGAGAACGGGAAACTCCGGGCGTGCTGCTATGTGGGCGACCAGACGGCATACAAGCAGTATAAGATCGCAGGATACGGCGGGATCTACCGGCTTGCAGCGCATCTTCCCACGCGGCTTTTGGGCTATCCGGCATTCCCGAAGGCGGGCGAGGTCATCCGGCATGGTGTGGTGTCCGGTCTTTGGGTCGAAAACGATGATCCGGCGCTTTGCAGGGCGTTTCTGCGGTCTGCGGCGGCGGAAGCGGGATTTGATCTGCTGCTCTGGGGCGCACTGGAAAGCCATCCGCTGACCCCGGCGCTCATGCATATGCGCACGGTTCACTATGGGAGCCGCCTGTACGAGGTCATCTGGGAAGGAAATGGCGTGATCCGGGAGCCGGTCGGCATGGAAGTGGCGCTGCTTTAGGAACGTGCGGATTGATTCCTAAATCAGTACAGGGGGCGTGGGGCACCTTTGGCATTTTGTCGGCTTGCGCCGACTTAGGAGGGGCTGCTCGCCCCTCCTAA
>CAMNDR010000235.1 GCA_946535685.1 uncultured Clostridia bacterium
TCATTTCTGCCGGTCAGGACAAGCTGCCAGCCCTTTCTGTGCAGGTAGGCTGCCATTTCCCTGCCGATGCCGGAGGTCGCTCCGGTAATGAGTGCTCGCTTCATGTGGATTCCTCCCTGAATTGTGTGATTTTGCCGGTTGGTTCCCGGTTCCGTTTCAACATCCGTTATTAGTATAGCACAAATCCACAAAGGATTGCAAGCGGATTCTGAAAAATATGTGAAAAAACAGAATTTTTCTGCAAAACCTATGGACTTATTTTTCAAGATGTAGTATAATAGACAAGGATGCCCTCTGAACGGCAGAGCGGCTCACATCACCAATCTTTCGGAGGTAAGGATTATGTCAGTTTTCAAGAAGGCGACCGCCTTTCTGACCGCAGTCGGCCTGATCGGAACCATGGCGGGCTGTGGCTATAATACGAGAGATGCGCTCGAGGTCAACGGCTACAAGGTGCCGGCCGGCGTATACATCTACTTCGCCAATACCGCCTATAACCAGGCTGTTTCCCAGCTCAAGACCGAAAAGCCCGATCTTGACACCGAGGACAAGAAGGCTGTACAGGCTGAGACACTTGAGGGCAAGGATGTCCGCACCTGGATCGAGGACAAGGCGACCGAGATGGTCGTTGACTTTGTGGCAACAGAGCAGAAGTTCGATGAGCTTGGCCTGGAGCTGAGCGAGGAGGACAACCTGACGCTCGAAAACATGATGGATTACTACTGGAGCAGCAACCAGGAGGTCATGGAAAAGAACGGCGTCGGTGAGGAATCCTTCAAGAAGATCCTTGTTTCCAGCTATAAGAGCGATGCGGTGTTCCAGCATTACTACGGCATCGGCGGTGAGCTGGGTGTGACGGAAGAAGAACTGGCAGATTTTTATGCCGAGGACAATATCCGTGCGCAGTTCATCAAGCTCAGCCTGACGGATGCATCCGGCAACGCACTCGAAGCTGATAAGAAGGCCGAGATCAAGAAGATGGCCGAGGGCTATAAGATCCGTGTCGAGGATGCACTGGCAAGCGGCGGCGTGACCGCAGTGATGGCGGAAATGAATACGATCCAGACGGAATATGACAACTATCAGGCCAGCATCACCGAAGAGGAAGGAACTGAGGAAGGTGTGACCGAGGCCGCTGCGGAGGAGACTGCTGCTGAGACAGAAGCTGTTGCAGAATCCAAGGCTGAATCTGCCGCTGATGTGACCGAGGCAGAAACGGAAGCCGAGGAGACCGAGGCCGAGACAGAAGCTGAGGAGACTGAGGCAGAATCTGCCGCCGAGACCTCTCCGGCACTGGCAGGCGATGCGGCTGAGGAAGAGACCGCAGAAGGCGAAACCGAGGCAGAGACCGCTGAGGGTGAGACGGAAGAGACCGAAGCTGAAACAGAGGCTGAAGCGGAAGAAACTGCTGCTGAAACAGAGGCTGCTTCTGAGGAGGCCACCGAAGCCGCCGAGGAAGAGACTGCAGAGGAAGCAACTGAGGGAGCCACCGAAGCAGAACCGGAGGAGGAAGAGACTGCAGCCACGTCCTTCACCAATGAGACGATCATCAGTGTGGTACATCCGGAAGACTATGACGATCCGAAGGATATCTACTATAATCCGAGCGAAAAGGCCTACAACACCATCGCTGCCATCAAGGAAGCAGACTATGGCAAGCCCTTCCTCGTGGAAGAAGAAGAACAGTATTACCTGGCCGTGCGCTATGATATCAGGGAGCGTATGACGGCTGAGGATCTCTGGACAGAAAGCGCAATGAACAGCGCCAACTATTCCATGCATGACAAGGATTTCGAGGAGCTGCTCGACACCTGGACAACCCCGATGGAGGTCAAGCGCAATGCCGCTGCCTACAGACGGTATGACCCGTTCAAGTTTGAATTTGAATAAGCCGGAAGGCTGAAAAAGGATCCCCCCGGAGCTTCCGGGGGGATCCTCGGCTTTCTCTGCAGCATACGCCGCAAAAGCGGGGATCCGGACGTCTGCCCGGATCCCCGCTTTGCATTACTTGACCAGCATCAGCTTGTTGCCGCCGTCACGCTTGGCTTCATGAAGCGCATTGTCGAGCTTCATCAGCACATCACCAACGGTCAGATTCTCGTTCGGCAGGACATTCCACAGGCTTGCGGTAACGGTACTGTGTACCATCACGCCGCCTGCGTCAATCGGTCTGCCGATGCTCTGACGGATCTGGTCTGCCAGCGTCTGCACCTGCAGATCGCTGATCGAATCGTCAAACAGCAGACAGAACTCGCCGCCGTAGATATTGTACATTTCCGCAACATGCCCGTACTCCTCCCGGAGACGCTCTGCAATATATGCCAGGTATTCATCGCCGGTCTCATAGCCGTAGGCATCATTGACTGCCTTGAAATTGTCAATGTCAAACACAGCGATGTTGAACCGTCTCGTTCCGATGACATCAGACAGCTCGCTCTCAAGCGCATAGCGGTTCGGCATACCGGTGAGAATGTTCATCAGTGCAGCATCCTCCATCTTCTGACGGGAGCGGTCAAGCTGTACAGATGCTTCCTCAAGCTCCTCATCACGGCGCTGCAGCTCGTCATTCGCTGCAACTGCCCTGCGGCTGGCAATGACCAGGCCAATCACGCCGAGGATCGCCAGCAAGATCAGCACAGCCTGTGATATGCCGTGCAGGATCGAGGAACGGCGCACATTGGTCTCCGCCTCATTCGTGCCGATCTCGATGGTCGCTGTCAGCATCTCAGAAGCACACGCCTGCAGCGGGAAAAGCTCCTGCGCATAGATCTCACGGGACATATCACGCCCTGCGACCGGCAGCAGATCCCGCACCTCATTGATCTTCTTGCGGTAAGCGGAGATGCTCAGGCTTGCCTGATGATAGCGGCGCTGCTCCAGAGCAGACTGGCCGCCGAGCGCCTTGTACTGCTCCTCATACTGGAACAGCTCTTTGAAATCCGTGTCGATATTGGCCGGAATATCCGTGCCGTTGTTGTTCATGCCCGCCACGAGCAGCAGGACATTGTCGTTGATGTCCAGAAGCCGGTCATTCATGCCGGACAGGTATTCGACCGATTGGATGTTCCGGTCATAGACGCTGCGGCTGTT
>CAMNDR010000236.1 GCA_946535685.1 uncultured Clostridia bacterium
TGCACCCCCATGCGCCATATGGCGCAGAACAAATATTTTGAGTTTTTTGACAGCCAGAGCCCTGACCCGGAATCACTCCGGATCAGGGCTGTATGTCATGCAGGTTCTTCCCTTCTCACCAGACCCCAGCTTCCCCATTCCCACAGGGTCACACTGCCGTCCGGCGCTTCAATGCGAATGATCCCGGCATCATCGACGTCCACCGTCTGTGCCTGCACAGGGATCTGCGAGGACATCCAGAGCGGAACAAGGGGATTTTCCCGCCGGCCGTCCCAGTCGAAAATAAACAGATGCTCTGTCATGCGAAATTTGTCGTCCGGCTTGCGCCAGAAGGGCTGGTGCTCGCCGAAGCTGCCGCGCTTCCAGACATGCAGCATCACCTCATCCGAGCCGTCCCGGTCAAAATCATAGACGAAGCTGTCCGCCACCGCCCATTCCGGCTTTGAGGTATACAGAAGTTCCTCACTGCTGATATGGAGAACGCCGTCCTGCTGCACCATGCTGATGCGCTCCTCCCCCGCTGCGGTGCGGATGACAGCCGCATCATTCTGCCTATGCAGCTCCGCCCACGGCGGCAGATCCTGCAGCAGATGCGCACGCTGTGTCACGATGCCGCCGCTGCAGGCTGCAAAGACGGCTGCCACCGCCAGAAGTGCCGCCGTGCGAAACAAACGGTCAATAGGCACTGCGCCAGTCATAGACCAGATCAGAATACCACGCAGGATAGGTCACGCTCGGATCCTGTTCATAGCTTCCGGAGGCATTGGGTTCAATGCCAAGCATGGCACGCCACTTGCTGTCCGTCAGGCGGTCACTCAGCGGCTGCTCAAACTGATAGAACGAGTAAAC
Source organism: uncultured Clostridia bacterium (assembly GCA_946535685.1). Taxonomy (GTDB): domain Bacteria; phylum Bacillota; class Clostridia; order Oscillospirales; family Ruminococcaceae; genus UBA3855. Next base: position 850 of record CAMNDR010000236.1, read on the forward strand.
CGGACCGGATACCACTCTGAGCTGACCATCCACCTCGACAACTGCAGAGATCGTCATAGGACTTCCGGTGCCGACTTCCAGACAGAATCCGTTCGGATCTGTCGCAATATCGGTTATGATAGCAGCAGGATGTTCACTTGTGGAATGGAATTGCTCATCGGGGTACTCCGCATCCATGACCTCTTCCCAGAAGTGCTCAAGCTGACCGCCGATCGTCCGGATCAGCTCAAACTCTTCATCGGAAGGCAGTTCGCCGGACAGTTCCTTCTGTGCGATAGTACCGAGCTTTCCGGACAGATCCGACAGGATCTGCATGTTCGAGCGGTCTTTGTCATCAAGCACGCCGTAATCGGAAAGACCTGCCGAGGTCGCATCGACCAGGGACTGCAGACGGGCAAAGACAACCGGTTCCGCCTCAACATAGCCGCGGTCATCCGGTGTTTCTTCCGGGCCGCCGCCCATTTCGCCCATCATCTGCTTGGAGTACAGGACGGTGTCGTGCTTGAGCTCGGTATAGCTGCCCTCGAAGCTCAGGAGATTTTTTCTGCGCCATGCATCCGTCTGCATCAGCGGCGGGTAGGATGCATCCTTGTTCTCGATCATCGGCATGAGCGTATAGATCCAGGCGGAATACAGATTGGCCGTCCAGGAATCAACTGAGGCTTCACTGACGGTATTGCGTACTTTGTCCATCTGCTCACCGAAATTCGGGTAATTGGTCTTGCCGCTGTTCTCCAGGATGGAAAGCGCCGTATCAGAGCCGAGTGCTGCCGGGAAATCGAGTGCATCCGGCAGGAGCCGCTTCTGCCCTGCTTCATTTTCCTCGACCTGGCGGTAGGTAAGCTGCGAGTAGCTTGCTGCGTCAATGGAGAAGCGCTGTCCCATGAACCGGAAGCCGCGCTGCGCTGCTTCATATTCCTCATCAGAGGCAGCCGCACTGATCGGGATGGAATTGATCGCCGGCACTGGCAGCTCCTGGCAGAGCGCCTGGTAATTGTTCCACTCCGCATCCTTGCCGACAAGTGCAGATACATCGCTGATCTGGCCGTATGCCGCATCAATAGCCGGCTTGATCTCATAGTAGGTGAGATCATCCGCAGCCCCGGCAAAGAACGAGGTCACATCATAGACCATTTCCCATTTCTGGAACGCTTCGCCCTGCATGCCGAGCGTGATAAGAACAGAAGCACGGTTGAGCGTCTCTTTCTCCTGGGCAAAGCCCATGCGGCCATACCACATCATGGCCTTGAAATAGCGCTTGAGATCTTCGGAGCCGTCATAATAGCCGCGGGGGATATACTGAGAATAATCCTCCATGATGTCGCTGAACACATTGGAATACTCGATGCCGGATGCGGCATTGATCGCAGAAAGCTCCGCCTGTACCTGGCCGGATACAGCATCCGGAACGGCAGTCTCCGGATCCAGCAGCGAACAGCCGACTGCGAAATAGGCAAGCTCGGTCTTCGCAGCTTCCTCCCATTCAGTTCCCTGCAGTGCTGCATAGTGAGACTGCGCTGTTTCCATCATCATGCGGGACACATCGAGCATCTCCGCACTGAGCCGCTCACGTTCGAGCTTTTTGAGCAGATAAGCGAAATACAGATGATAGGTATGCATCATCGAATCGACAGTGACATAATTGGCACGGTAGCTATAGCGATTGTCCTCATACACCTCGAAGAACTCATTACGGTATCCATCTTCCAGGACAAATCCGTTTTCCGCCAGCTTCTGTTTTGCCTGATCTGTAAAGAAATGTGCGCCGAAATAGACATTGGACAGATCATCAGCCGGTGTCTGGAAGCTGACGGCTGCCGGTGCCGGAATGGATTTTGCCTCATAATGTCTGGCAAGCAGCGACGGGCGGACAAGGTATTTGATATTCTGAACGTCCAACGTGATCTTTTCCGGCTGCTCGTCCGCAGCAGAATCCGGGGCGTTCTGCGAATCCGGTGCATCCGGTGTCTGCGATGCGTCGGAAGACGTCTGCGGATCGGATGCACTGAGCGATGCAGGACTGCCGGGCTGCGAGGATGCCGGCTGGAAGCTGCAGCCGCTCAGCAGCACAGCAAGTCCCATCAGCAGGGCGATCGGCTTTCTTTTCATAGTAATTCCTCCTTCGGGTAGGATCAGCCATTCTTCGGCTGTCTCTGTAGGCATTATATCACATCCGGTTCTAAAAGTCAAGGCAACACCGCACAGAGCTGGTGGTGCAGATGCGCAGCCAGATTTT
>CAMNDR010000237.1 GCA_946535685.1 uncultured Clostridia bacterium
AGGAGCCCCGGCAGGCACAGAATGCCGGGAACATCCGCGATGTTCTTTCCGTCCTTTTCGATCTTCACCCGATACCTGGTCAGTTCCTCCAGCATGTTCCTGTTTTCCATTTTTTCTCCTCTCTTCTGAGATCTCTCAGATTCGCCCTGTCAGTCTTTCTGCTTCGTCACAGGGGAGCCCCTTTTCAGCGCTCCATCCTTTGATACGCAGCCGTCGCCGGCTCCGTAATCTCCACTGCGGCCTCCTCGCCGTCAACGGCGCCGGCAGGCTCGTTCCGTTCCGCGTTCCTCTTCCGCAGGAAGAAGTAAGCGGCCACACCGATGACCATGCCCAGCGCCACGCTGACGGGGACGCCGCCCCCGACCAGGGCGCCCAGGCCCTCAAACACACCGCCGATGATGCACGCGCCCATGATGACGCCATAGGCGAAGATGCCGGCGTTGGCGTCTGTTGTGATGGTGCCCGCCGCAATGCCGGCGAGCATGCTGCCCGCAATGGCGTTGTTGATGCCGATGAAGCCGGAGGAAGTGCCCATGACAATGGGGAGTTTGCCGCCGATCGGCCCGATGGGATAGAGCTGAATGAAGGTGATGAGGCCGGCAATCAGCATTGCGTTCTGCAGCAGGGAGACACGCAGATCGCCAAAGCCGTTGCCGTCTGTCAGACCGCAGGTACCCAGAATGATCAGCAGCGGTGACAAGTTGCCGACAAACATTGCCAAGACATGCTGCAGACCCAGCGGAATGGCCTGACGCAGCGGCAGACGCCCGTCGAGCGAGTACGGAGACGTGTAGACCGGTGTTTGCTTGCTCATAGTAATCCTCCTTAAATTTACTGCAGATGATAAAAATTTACCACCTATAATATAAATTTTAACAGAAAAGATTCCTATGTCAAGAGATGTGCGCTATTTTTTTCACATCAGCACGGTACCGGCATACCCGGTATCGGCATACGATGAAGTAAACGATCACCTTGGGAGGATGATTCTATGCAAATCTATGTGGTCAAATCCGGCGACACGCTCTACCGGATCGCGCGGCGCTTCGGAACGCCGATGGAGGAACTGATTTATGTAAATCAGCTGCAGGCGCCCGGCGTGCTGAGCGTCGGACAGGCGATGCTGATCCCGCAGCCGAAGCTGCACATCGTGCAGAAGGGCGAGAGCCTCTACAGCATCGCCAAGCAGCACAATCTGAGCCTGCGGGCCGTGATCGACGCCAACCCCCAGCTCAAGGATCCCGACAAGCTTGCCGTCGGGCAGGCGGTGATTTTGCCGGTGGACAATGTCGGCACCCGGCAGGTTGTTGTAAACGGGTATTTCTCCAATGTCAGCGAGCGCACCCTGGCCGAGAGCCTGCCGAATCTGACGTTTTTGTCTGCTTTTTCCTATCGCGTGGAGGCGGACGGTACACTGACGAAGGACTTTGCCGTCGACCTGGATGCGGCAGCGCCGGCGCAGCGGCTGATGTGCGTGACGAATCTCAAGCAAAAGGGCGGCTTTTCCAGTGACCTGGCCCACCGGCTTCTGACCGACCAGTCCGTGCAGGACCGAGTGGTGGACAGCATTCTTGAAACGCTTGCGCAGGAGAGCTTTGCAGGCGTCAATCTGGATCTGGAATATGTGTATCCGGAAGACCGGGCGGCCTACAATCAGTTCCTGTCCCGACTGGCTGACGCGCTGCACCGCAGAGACCGCCTTCTCGTGACGGCCCTGGCCCCGAAGCTGTCCGACGAGCAGACGGGCCTGCTCTACGAGGCCCACGACTACGCCTTCCACGGCCAGGTGGCGGATTACACCGTGCTCATGACCTACGAGTGGGGCTACACCTACGGCCCGCCGATGGCCGTGGCGCCGATCGACATGGTGGAAAAGGTGCTGCGCTATGCCGTGAGCGAAATTCCCTCCGAAAAGATCCTGATGGGGATCCCGAACTATGGCTACGACTGGACGCTTCCGTACCGGGAGGGCACGGCGGCACGGGTGCTCTCAAATGTGCAGGCGGTGACGCTGGCCGGGGAGGCGGGCGCGGAGATCCGCTTCGACGAGGCGGCCAAGGTGCCGTTTTACCGCTATGCCGTGAACGGCACAGCCCATGAGGTCTGGTTTGAGGATGCCCGCAGTCTGCAGGCCAAGCTCGATCTGGTGGAGGCGTTTGACCTTGCCGGGGTCAGCTTCTGGAATCTCAACCGGCTCTTCCGCACGAATTTCGCCGTTTTGAATTCCATGTACCGGGTTGTGGCGAGTGGTTGTGGATAGTGGATAGTGGATAGTGGGTAGTGGTTAGTGGCTAGTGGTTAGTGTTTAGTTGCATGAAAAATAGTGAAAATAAACAAAAAACAGTTGCAGTACAATCAGATTTTTGATATAATTGATCGGGAGAACACCTGAAAAGGAGAGAAATCAATGAAACAGCGAATCCTGATCCTTCTGCTGGCACTGGTCATGCTGGTGAGCATCTTCCCGGCTGCAGCATATGCAGACGAGGTAAGCATGGACACCGACTATGACGGCATTCCGGATGAAATTGACAACGACCCGACCAACAATGCATTTACCGGTACATACAATAGCGGTGATTTTACCATCAACATGAGATATACCATGGATTATCGGAATTTCTTCGGTGAAAACACGGTATACAACGAGCAGATCGCCGGCTTTTCTGTTTGGGCAGCACAATTCTGCTACGAAAACGAGGATGGGTCAACGAAATTTACTCCGCTCGCTACACTTTATGACAACGGCAGCGCACTCTCTGAAGTGACACACATTGACCAGCTGATGCGTGTTCACGGCATGGAGAATGTCATTGACTATCGTTTGAAGGATGGCTACTTTACAGACGGACTTTCGCTTGGTGCTTATGCTGACGATGACATTACGGAAGTTTTCATCGGGCACCATAAGGTGACATTCAACGGCGAGACGATTGATGTGATCGCAGCCTTTGTCAGAGGCACCAACGGCACAGAGAAGGAATGGTGCAGCAATTTCGATGTCGGCGACCTCCATCGGTATGAAAATGAATATGACTGTGTGGAAGGAAAATCTCCAAGGCAGTTAAACGGC
>CAMNDR010000238.1 GCA_946535685.1 uncultured Clostridia bacterium
AAACGTTTCCTGTTTCCCGGAATCTCAAAATGAAAACGAAATGAAAACGAAATAAAAAAACGGTAAATTTGTGCCTTTTATGCATTTTCAGTACGCTTCCGGGCATATTTGCCTTACAGTTGATACAGTTCGTTAGATATACAGACAGGAAATCCCATAATCAGATAATCAGAGAGATAACAGATTCAAACCGCGCCCGCCCATGCAGGGATTGCATGGCATGTGAAAAGCCTCAGTTAAGGAGGGCGATGACGATGGTGTATCAGGGGAATGAATTGATCCAAAATACAGCAATTTCTGAAGCGATTCAGAAGAAAAGCACACAGGCGCCTGCACTGCGCTCCGGTGTGCGCTATTCCAAGGCCGAGATCGTGTCTGCGATCCGTTCCCAGGCCGAGGATCTGCTCAAAAGCGGCAGACTTCATATGACAAAGACATTTACGCAGCATGCGGACATGTCCGTATTCCAGCACTGCGCCCATGTGGCCTATATCAGTTGTCTGCTCTGCCAGAAGCTGCATATCCGTGTCAGCTGGGATGAGATGATCCGCGGTGCGCTGCTTCACGATTATTTTCTGTATGACTGGCACGACAGAAGCGCCAGCGGCGGTACGCGCCATGCGTGGTACCACCCGACACAAGCGCTCCTCAACGCTGTGCAGGACTACGAGCTGACGGAAAAGGAAATGCAGATCATCAAGCGCCACATGTGGCCGGTGACCATCATTCCGCCGACCTGCCGCGAGGCATGGGTCGTTACGACAGCCGACAAGATCTGCACGATCCTTGACGTTTTCAGATTGGAGCGTGTGAGATTATGACTGAGACAATGAGAAATGGTCTGGAAAGCTTTGAGAGCTTTGCCAGCATGAGTCTGGAATATTTGTTTCTGAGCTTTATGCTCTACAGCTTCCTCGGATGGCTCTTTGAGACGACGATCGTCTCCCTGTGGGAATCGGGACATTTCCTGAACCGCGGTTCCCTGCTCGGCCCCTATTGCCCGGTTTACGGCGGCGGCGCCATTCTGGGCGTGGTAATGGGCGCCTACATCCAGAATCCGGTGGTGCTGTTCTTTACCTCGGCGACACTGTGCATCTTCTGTGAGCTGCTGTGCGCCACGATCCTCGAGGACATCTTCCATGTCAAGCTCTGGGATTATTCCGGTATCCCGTACAATTTCAAGGGTCGGATCTGCCTGCTGGGGTATCTGTTCTTCGGCATTGCCGCAACGACCATCAGCAAGGTCGTGGAGCCGAATGTCCTGCGTCTGTTTGACAAGGTGCGTCCGGAGATCATCACGGCAACGGCCATTCTGCTGGCCATCGTGCTGGCAGCCGATACCATCTTTTCGGCAATCGCCTTCTCCCGCAAGAGCCGCAAGCTGTACCGGTTCTACATCCGCTACCACGCCATGCTCAACCGGGAATTCCGCGGCCTGTCCTACAAGCTGCAGAACAAGACCCCGACCTGGATCCGTGCAGATCTGGTGGATATGCAGGAGGCAATTCTCCGCAAGAACCGCCGGATGAACTCGAAGCACCTCGAACGCAAGGAACACCTTGAAGAAAAGGTCGAGGAAAAGCTCGACCGCTTCCGCAAAGACTGACATCAAAGCTCCCACTCCTTACGGAGTGGGAGCCTTTCTTTCTATCAGTGAGCAGCATCCAGGCCGGCACGCAGCTCCTTGCAGAGCGCTGCGATCTCCGGGACTGCTTTGCTGCCGAATTCTGCGACCTTGTTCACAATGGCGCTGCCGACGATCACGCCGTCGCAGTATGCCGCCATCTTCCGGGCGGTCTCGCCGTCACGGATGCCAAAGCCGACACAGTACGGCACCTTTGCAGAAGCCTTGACCTCATCGAAGAAAGCATCGAAATCCGTCGAAAAGCTGTCACGCATTCCGGTAACGCCCACGGACGATACACAGTAAAGGAAGCCCGATGCTTCTGCTGCGATCTTTCCGATGCGGCCATGGGAGGTCGGGGTCACAAGGGAGATATTATGCACGTTGTTCCGGGCTGCTGCCTCACGGAATTCGTCATGCTCCTCGAAGGGCAGATCCGGTACGATCACGCCGTCGATCCCAAGCTCCGCACACTTATCAAAGAAGAAATCTGTCCCCGTGCGGAAGATCGTATTCGCGTACAGCATCAGAAGCAGCGGCATGTCCGTCTTCTTACGCAGGCGTGCCACCATTTCAAAGACGCCTGCCAGCGTGGTGTGATTATCCCGCAGCGAACGCAGGCTTGCCTCCTGGATGACCTTGCCCTCCGCGATCGGATCGGAGAACGGAACGCCGATCTCAATGATGTCCACACCGCTCTGCTCCATCGCAAGAACAGCCTCCTCGGTCGTCTCATATCCGGCATCTCCGGCAAGAATATATGTTACAAGTGCCTTCTTGCCAGCCTTTTTCAGCTCTTCAAACTTTGCATCAATTCTGTTAGCCATTGATATTCACTCCTCTGTATCTGGCGATCTGCTGTACATCCTTGTCTCCTCTGCCGGAGAGATTGATAATCATGATCTGATCCGGGCGCATGGTCGGTGCAATCTTCCGGGCTGCGGCAACTGCGTGGGCAGATTCGATCGCCGGGATGATCCCCTCGACCTTCGAGAGGTATTCAAATGCCTGTACGGCTTCCTCATCCGTGATCGCCACATAATCCGCTCTGCCGGAAGCATGGAGAAATGCATGCTCCGGGCCGATGCCGGGATAGTCCAGACCTGCGGAGATCGAGTAGACCGGTGCGATCTGCCCCTCCTCATTCTGGAGGAAAACAGACTTCATGCCATGGAAAATGCCCAGGTCGCCCTTGGAAAGCGTTGCAGCATGCTCCGGGGTGTCAATGCCGCGGCCGGCAGCCTCGGCGCCGACCAGACGCACGCCCTTGTCCGGGATGAAATCATAGAAAACGCCCATTGCATTCGAGCCGCCGCCGACACAGGCAACGACGCAGTCCGGGAGCTTTCCCTCTGCCGCAAGGATCTGCTGCTTGGCCTCCTCACCGATGATCTTCTGGAAATCACGCACCATCGTCGGATACGGATGCGGTCCCATGACAGAGCCG
>CAMNDR010000239.1 GCA_946535685.1 uncultured Clostridia bacterium
ATTTTGCGAGATTCGCTCTTGCCCCGAAGAACTGCATTTCCTTGCCGACGCGCATCGAGGAAACGCAGCAGGCGATCGCATAGTCATCGCCGTGGATCACACGCATCAGGTCGTCATTCTCATACTGGATGGAGGAGGACTTGATGGACATGCGGGCGCAGAACCGCTTGAAATTCACCGGCAGCTTGGTGGACCAGAGCACGGTCATGTTCGGCTCCGGCGCTGTGCCGAGGTTGTTCAGGGTGTTGAGATAGCGGAAGGAGTTCTTGGTGACCATGTGCTGGCCGTCCACGGAAACGCCGCCGATGGACTCCGTTACCCAGGTCGGGTCGCCGGAGAACAGGGAATTGTATTCCGGGGTTCTTGCAAAGCGCACCATACGCAGCTTCATGATGAATTGGTCGATGAGCTCCTGTGCCTCACGCTCCGTGAGGACGCCTCTTTCCAGGTCACGCTGGATGAAAATGTCGAGGAAGGTCGATGTCCGGCCGAGGGACATGGCAGCGCCGTTCTGCTCCTTGACGGCTGCAAGATAGCCGAAATACAGCCACTGCACGGCTTCCTGTGCATTCTTGGCCGGGCGGGAGATGTCCAGGCCGTAGATCTCGCCGAGCTTCTTGAGATCCCGCAGCGCATTGATCTGCTCCGAAAGCTCCTCCCGCAGGCGGATGTTCTTGGAGGTCATGCGGACGAAGTGGGTCTCCTTCTGATGCTCCTTGTCCTCGATGAGCATATCCACGCCGTAGAGAGCGATTCTTCTGTAGTCGCCGATGATGCGGCCGCGTCCGTAGGCATCCGGAAGGCCGGTGAGGATGGCAGCATGGCGGGCGAGCTTCATCTCGGGCGTGTAGGCATCGAAAACGCCCTGGTTATGGGTCTTTCTGTACTTGGTGAAGATCTCGACGACCTTGGGATCGACCTCATAGCCGTACTCCTTGCAGGCCTGCTGCGCCATACGGATGCCGCCGAAGGGCTGCAGCGCACGCTTGAAGGGCTTGTCTGTCTGCAGGCCGACGATCTTCTCAAGATCCTTGTTCAGATAGCCGGGGCCGTGGGAGGTGATGGTCGAAATGATCTTCGTGTCCATATCGAGCACGCCGCCGGCTTCACGCTCCTGGCGGGACAGCTCGCAGACCTGTTCCCAGAGCTTCTTGGTGGCCTCGGTCGGCCCCTCCAGAAAGCTCTCGTCCCCGTCATACGGGGTATAATTCAAATGGATAAATTCCCGGACATTGACAGAGGTGTTGCTCCATCTGCCCGGTTCAAAGCCTTCCCACTCAGGTGCGAATGATGTAAACATACAAGCGCCGTCCTTTCCATTACAAGAAAATGTATTGCCTCTACCTATATCATACTACATTTTGCGGGAGCTGTCAAGGAAATGCAGACACAGAGAACAGAGAATTTCACTCTCCAAATCGCCCGCAGTTTGTCCAAATAGCCGGACTGGGCTGTGAACAGACAGAATTTCCGGCGGAATTTCGTACATGTTCTGCGGCAGGGCTGCATATACTGTCCCAGAATCCATTGAAACGGGAGTGAGGTCATGCGAAGTCAGTCGGAGGACCGGGCGGTCACGCTCGGTATCTATATCCTGGAGCACAAGGCGACCGTCCGTGCCGCCGCAAGCCGCTTTGGCATCAGCAAGAGCACCGTACATAAGGATGTCAGCGAACGTCTGCCGCATATCCGGCCGGATCTGGCAAAACAGGTGCATGCGATCCTTGTGCAGAACAAGCAGGAGCGGCATATCCGGGGCGGCCTTGCGACCAAGCGGAAGTATGCGCTGCTTGCCGAAAGCCGCCATGCTGCTGCGCAGAACAGGCGATAAGTGCGCATCCTGCGCATTCTGCGATGATCTCCTGTGTTTCGACAAATATCGCAGAGAAAATGTGGTATACTATACATTGAGAACCAATGGATCTCGGAAGGAGGAAACGCATTTTGCAGAATGCACAGTATGAAATAGACAGATTTTCCGAGCATGTGCTCCTTTCGCTGGAGGCAGCCATGCGGATCGCCGGGGAACTGGGGCATACCTATATCGGTACGGAGCACTACCTGCTCGGAATGCTCCGGCAGGGAAGCGGTGCAGCGGCGGAGGTGCTGCTGCAGCATGGACTGACGGCTGACAGTCTGCGGGGACAGCTTTTGCTGACCGTCGGCAAGGGCAGCCACACCTCTCCCGGCTATGGATGCATGACGCCGGCGCTGCACCGTATTTTCCGCACGGCACAGCAGCTTGGCTGCCGGGAGCGTCTGGTCGGCACGCGCTATCTGCTGCAGGCGATCCTGGAGGATGAGAACTGTGCGGCATTTGAGCTGCTGCAGGGGAGCGGTGCGGATCTGCGCGCGCTGGAGGCGGCGTGCTGTGACGGCGCGGATACGGCGGGACAGCGTATGCCGACGGAAAAGGATCTGCCGCAGCTCTTTCGTTTTGGCAAGCTCCTTCTGCCGGAGACGGATGCCGATCCGCTCATCGGCAGAGAAGCCGAAATTGAGCGGGTGCTGCAGATTCTGTCCCGGCGCAGCAAGAACAATCCCTGCCTGATCGGTGCGCCCGGTGTCGGGAAAACGGCCATCGTACAGAGTGTGGCGGCACGCTTTGCAAGAGGAGAGGTGCCGCAGCAGCTCCGGGGGATGATGGTGTTTGCACTCGATCTCGGGGCGCTGCTGGCGGGTGCGAAGTACCGGGGCGACTTCGAGGAGCGGGTGCGTGCCTGTGTGGAGGAGGTCGTGCAGGACGGGAGGATCATCCTGTTCATCGACGAGCTGCACACGATCGTGGGTGCCGGGGCTGCAGAGGGTGCGATTGATGCGGCAAATCTGCTCAAACCGGCGCTGGCAAGGGGCGAGCTGCGCATCATCGGAGCGACCACGCCGGCGGAATACGGCCAGACCATCGGGCGGGACGGCGCTCTGGTGCGGCGGTTCCAGTCGGTGAACATCCTCGAACCTTCCGGCGAGGAGACACTTGGCATTCTGGAGGGACTGCGGGAGAATTATGAACGCTATCACCATGTGACGCTGCCGGATGCGGTGCTGCATGCGTGCGTGGAGC